>CADBSP010000053.1 GCA_902797405.1 uncultured Eubacteriales bacterium
CCAAAGCCCCGGTCTCTGAAAATATTCTGAATAGGAGCGTAACCGGGATCCTCGGTACATACTAGGTCAATATTCATCTTTGTCAGAATACGAGCAAGGTGAGAAGTTAGCTGCTGAGTTCCTGCTCCGATTACAACCTGATCCGGACTGGCGGCAACACCACGGGAGGAGTATAGATATTTGCAGATCTCGAATCTCAATGCAGCTTCACCCTGGACATCACTCTCGAATAGAAGCATGTCTGCATATTCCGTTAACACCCTGGAACTACATTTTTTCCATTTTGCAAAATCAAAGGTATCAGGATCCTGCAGGTATCTTCCTCGATCAAAAGTGTAATCATCCATTTCAGGTTTTTCTTTGGCATCAGCATCACGTGCAGTAACTGCAGCAGTAGGAATCTCGGCCACATAATAGCCCGACTGGGGTTTACTTATTATATAACCCTCGGTCAAAAGCTGCTCGTAGGCCTGCCCAGTTGTGGTGATTGAAAGACCTGTATCGGAAGCAATTTGGCGGAGACTGGGGAGCTTTTCCCCGACCGTAATATTTCCTTCCAATATTTCATCTTTTATGTGCCTGTACAACTGTATATATAGAGGAATGGCATTATTGTTATTTTGATGATGTACAAATGGCTTCATATGCTAATATCTCCCGAACTGTATGCTTTAAAAAATAAATAATTGCATATTTTGATAAATACACTTATATGCTAAGATTATATCGAGGAACAAACATTACGTCAATATAAATAGATGGAGTGTAGGCGTGTGGATGTGATTAATACATGTAGATGCGATTAATGTGTGAAGATGTGATTAATACATATAAATGTGATTGATTACGTGAAAATGTGATTTAAGCGCATTTAAGAGTTTAAGACATACAAAATGTTTATGCGGAGTTCGATATGAGCGAGCCAAAAAAAGAGGTTAATAAAATGAATGAGAGAACTATTAAAGTCGTCATGACGGGAATCATGACCAGCTTGATTTTGGTATCTACCATGATGTTTAGAATTCATATCCCTTTCACTCAGGGATATGTCCATCTAGGGGATGCAGCAATTTTTATTGCAGTTTTGATTGTTGGGAAGAGGTATGGAACCTTTGCTGCGGGTGTAGGTTCGGCAATGGCAGATTTGTTTAGTGGATACGCATATTATGCTCCGTGGACCTTTGCGGTAAAAGCCTTAATGGCTTTCGTTGTTGGCGCGGCATTGGAATATTATGAGAAAAAAATACATGAAGAAAAGATCAAGGAAACTACAGATTCCAAAACAAACCAGGTTGAAAGCCCATGGCTTAATTCTAAAGGAAGAATTCCAACGCTGGAACTCCTTGCGATGTTCTTTGGTGGAGTGGAGATGTGCGTAGGTTATTACATATCAGCTAGCCTAATGCAAGGAAACTGGTATACACCGCTATTCTCAATCCCGGGAAACATCGCACAGTTTATTGTTGGAATGGTTTTGGCAATTGCATTAGCATCCGCATTATATAAGACTCCTGCCAGAAAATACTTTGCAATCAAATGAGAGAGAGTACATAACTATAATAATTGATATAATAAAATCAAACGAGTACATTATATAGCCCAAATAGTTGATATTAGCAAATGAGCGACATTATTAAAATCGAAAACTTGATATTTGAATATTCTTCTGATGAAGAAGAGTCAATGGCAAAACGTGTCCTAAAAGGCATCAACCTGGATATTAGGTCAGGGAGTTTCACAGCAATCATTGGACAGAACGGATCGGGTAAATCCACATTGGCAAAGAATCTTAACGGACTACTCCTCCCAACCGGGGGAGCTGTTTACGTTAAGGGCTGGAATACCGTAGATGAGGATCACATTTGGGATGTCAGACAGACTGCAGGCATGGTATTTCAAAATCCTGACAACCAACTGGTTTCTTCGATAGTGGAAGATGATGTTGCGTTTGGCCCAGAGAACCTAGGAATCGACCCTGCACTAATCAGAGAGAGAGTAGATAAGGCATTGGAAGATGTGCGAATGGGCGAATATAAGCGAAAGGCACCTCATCTTCTTTCAGGTGGACAAAAGCAAAGAATTGCAATAGCCGGAGCCATCGCAATGAAACCGGAATGCATTATATTCGATGAACCGACGGCTATGCTGGACCCGGCTGGCCGCGCAGATATAATGGAAATCATTCATGAACTAAATGAGGAAGGAATCACAGTTATTCTAATCACTCATTTCATGGAAGAAGCTGTACAGGCCGATAGGGTAATCATCCTCGATCAAGGAGAGATACTTCTGGATGGCAAACCGGAAGAAGTCTTTTCTCAGGTTGAGACAATACGGAATGCAAGTCTGGAGGTTCCAATGGTGATAGAAATTGCTGACTATCTAAGAGCAAAAGGAATTAGTATTCCACATGAAATTTTAACGAGTGACGCGCTGATTGAATATGTGACAAAGCATTGAATTACAATAGCATTGAATTAAAAACACAAATAATCAAGCAATCTACAGATAAGATTCAGTCAATATAGTTAAGAAACCAAAATAAACAGAGATAAGATTATTTAATAAAAGAAACCAAAACAGAAATAAATGTCAATCGAAGTAAGAAATCTATCACACATATATAGCCCGGGAATGCCTGATGAGCAAATAGCCTTAAACGATATCAGCTTTGATATTAAGGATAGGGAGGTTGTTGCAGTTATTGGTCATACCGGATCCGGGAAATCAACATTGCTGCAACACCTAAATGGGCTGCTAAAGGCAACGACGGGAACAATCAAAATTGGAGATGTGGATATCACTTCTCCGGGGGTTGTTATGCGCGATATTAGGCGACGCGTTGGCTTGGTTTTCCAATATCCTGAATACCAGTTATTTGAGGAAACCGTTGCGAAGGATGTCGCTTTTGGACCAAAGAACCTGGGGCTTTCCGAAGAAGAGATAGGTCAGAGGGTAAGGGAAGCAATAGAACTGGTCGGTTTGGATTTCGATGAACTAAAAGACAGATCACCCTTTGAGTTATCCGGCGGACAAAAGAGAAGAGTGGCTATCGCTGGCGTAATCGCAATGAAACCGCAGGTCTTGATTTTGGATGAACCTACTGCAGGACTTGATCCCGGAGCACATAAAGAAATCCTCAGAATGATTCGGAAAATCCATGAAAGGGAGAAGAATATTATCATTTTCGTAAGTCATAATATGGCTGATGTTGCGGATTTAGCAGATAGAATTCTGGTTATGGATCATGGGAAACTGCTTATGGACGGAACGCCAAAAGAGGTCTTCAATCAAAGAGAGAAGTTGGAAAGCATAGGCCTTTCGATTCCTCCTGTAACAAAGCTAATGGAGGACATGAGAGTAAAAGGCATTAATCTTCCTGATTCCATTCTGAGTATAGAAGAAGCCAAAGAAGAATTATATAAATACCTTTCTCGTAACTAGACAAAATATTATTTATCAATTGATAATGAACATATTGATAGGGATTATTAAAACGCAGAATATAATCGCATAATATAAACGCAAAAATTAAACAATGATTAGAGACATCACTTTGGGACAATACTATGCATCGGAATCTCCAATACATAGGCTGGATCCCCGTACAAAAATAATAGGCGTATTTGCTTTTATCATAGAGCTCTTTTTGGTAAAGAACTTTATGGGTTTTTTGGTATGCGCACTCGCACTTGGCTTGGTGGTCGCAATATCACGCGTGCCTCTCTCTTTCATCCTAAGGGGCCTGAAGCCAATTCTTCTTATTCTGGCTTTTACATTCCTTTTAAACATCTTCATGATTGACGGCGAAATAATTTGGCAGTGGAAGTTCCTAAAGATAACAATGGAAGGAATCTATCGAGCTCTCTTCATGGGATTTAGATTACTGCTTCTCATTATTTCAAGTTCGCTACTCACGCTAACAACGAAACCGATAGCATTAACTGATGGTTTGGAAAAACTCATGTGGCCACTAAGTAAGGTTGGCATTCCGGCTCATGAAATTGCAATGATGATGTCCATCGCTCTCAGATTCATACCTACGCTTCTTCAGGAAACTGACAAGATAATGAAGGCGCAGCAAGCTCGAGGTGCTGATTTTGAATCAGGAAGCATTATACAAAGGGCAAAAGCATTAATTCCAATTTTGATACCGCTCTTTATTAGTGCCTTCCACATAGCATCCGATTTGGCGATGGCCATGGAAGCGAGGTGCTATAGAGGCGGCAAGGGGAGAACTAGGATGAATGAGATTCATTTTGGGAAGAGAGATATCGTTGCACTATTGTTTTTTATAATTCTCCTGGCACTAATAATCCTAACCCGAATGTATTTCCCGTGGAATATATAAACTCGGAGAGTAAAGCATAAGGGCCAACACTAAACTAAGGGAATACATGTTAAAAATGAGTAAACTCTATAAATAGAAACTATAAATAGAAGTGATACCATGATGGAATGGAAGCTATAAAAGTAAAGTATAGATAGAAAAATGCGTCAAAGAAGGATAAAGAACATAGAGGAGAAGCTCCTCACATATACTGATTTAATAATTGAGAATCCTGAAGAGAGAAAGGGTGCTTGGCGGAATTGTTTTATTCCTAAAAAAGACTCTAATGATGACATTATTGATTCTGAGAGTAATGGCTCATCTGGTGCTATGATTCCATCAGACAGTCAAAATGACATCCCTCTGTTTCTGGAAATTGGATGCGGAAAAGGACGTTTTATTACGGAATCAGCAAAGGCCGATAAAAAGAGTTTTTTCCTTGCCGTTGAAGGTGTGCCCAGCGTGGTGTATCGGGCTTTGGACAGGGTAACCAAGGAGGAATTAGACAACGTAAGATTTATAACCCAGTATGTGAATGATGCTAATGAATGGTTTGAAAAAGAGGAAGTAGACGGCATCTTCCTGAACTTCTCCGATCCTTGGCCGAAAGCCAGAACAGCCAAGCGAAGACTTACATACAGAGAAAAGCTCAATCAGTATCATGACGTTTTAAAACCCGGCGGCTTCATCAGGATTAAGACGGATAACGATGATTTCTTCGCTTTTACATTGGAAGAAATCGAAGCTGTCAACTCTGCTTGCAAGACTTCTGTGGAAGAACCGAATTCCGAGCAACTTAATCAAAAGGAACTTGCCCCTATATACGAAATCGTTGCGCTAACTCGTGATCTTCATAAATCCGAATGGGCCGACATCGGTCCAATGACAGAGTACGAAAAGAAGTTCACGAACCTCCGCAAAAACATCAACTTCGTAGAACTACGTAAAGTTTAACCAAAACAAGTCATACTAAAGAGATGGGGGTATGCACCTAAGTAACGTCCTCGAAATTTGCAATAATACCAAAAAAATAAAAAGCACCTTCGTGGAGTTATCAACGGGGGTCCCCAGCCCACTGGATAACTCCAGACGAAGGTTTTTTCATTTTTTTGATTATTGATTAAATTTCTGCGGGATGTTACTTAGGTGCATATCCCCATCTCTTCTAGTGTTTAATCATGTTTTGGTGAATCATGGTATGCGGTAAAGGCTTTATTTCTTTAGGAAGAAATACGCCAATACGATTACACCGAGGATTATGCGATAGTAACCGAAGATCTTGAAGTCGTGCTTTTTTACATATGCCATTAGGAACCTGATACAAGCCAGGGATATCAGGAAGGCCACGACACATCCAACGAGGAGCAACACTATTTCTATAGGGAGATAGTGGAATCCGAATTCTAGAAGCTTAAATAAGCTGGCACCCGCCATAACGGGAATGGCCAGGAAGAATGTGAATTCTGCGGCTACGGTTCTTTCTACTCCGATTAAAAGACCGCCTATGATAGTTGCTCCGGATCTGGAAGTTCCGGGGAATATGCCAGCAATCAATTGAAAGAGACCGATTATAATGGCATCTTTAAATGTGAGTTGTCTGATATTGGTGACTCGGGGTTCTTTGTTTAGACTGTTGTTCTTATTTTCAACGATTATGAATGCAATACCGACGAGGATAAGCATGATGGCGACAACGGTTGATGTCTGTAAATGCTCCTCCAACCAATCATCGAACAAAACCCCGACTATACCTGCAGGTATACACGCAACTATGATTTTTACCCAAAGGTTCATTACATCGTAGCGGATGAATGGCTTGTTTTTAACCTTGGTGTTAAAAGGCCAAATCTTTTGCCAGAAGTAAACGACGACGGCCAGGATTGCGCCAAGTTGAATGACGACCAAAAACATGTTCCAGAAATCCTCGGACACCTTCATCGGCATGATATCCTTAAAGAGGATTAGGTGTCCTGTGCTGCTGACAGGAAGCCATTCGGTTATTCCTTCTACAATTCCGTAGACGATTGCTTTGATTACTTCAATTAAATTAGCTAAATTAAACATATCTCCAATCCTTAATAAACATGCGTTAATACAATCAACCACCCGTGGATTTATCACCATCGATTTTGCATGCGTTTTAAATGCTACTTATTTAGGCATTATGCAAAAATACGCCGGTGCTATTCTATCACAGTATAATTAATTTGTCTAAAATCCATTTATGTGGTATAATTGTTGTTCAAAGGGAAGGGATTAATTATGAATAGCATAAGAAACGCATTTAAAATAAGCGCGGTTACCTTTTTTATGGTTGCGCTTTTTTTGTCTCTATTTACGCCGGTTGGTCCATTATTCCAGCAAGTAGAGGGGTTATCCAAGGTTGATACTACGGATGTTAGAATTCAAGGTGACGACAGATATGACACTGCATTTGAGGTGGCGGACGCTCTGGCAAAGAGTTACTCCAAATTTGATGCGATAGTAGTAACATCAGGTGAGTCCTATCCGGATGCACTTTCCGGAAGTTATTTAGCATATGAAGAAGATGCGCCTGTGCTCCTAATCAACTCAAAAAAAGAAATCGAGGTTTACAATTATATAAGAACTCGTCTTAAAGCGAATGGGACAGTTTTTATTCTGGGAGGTCAAACTGCAGTTAGCGATAGCTTCGAGAATCGCTTAATTAATGCGAATATAAAAACCAAGCGACTAGCGGGATCGGACAGATATGAAACTAATTTGAGAATCCTGGAAGAGGAAATCGGAAGAGGCGAGGAGATTCTAATCTGCAGTGGTAATAGCTATGCGGATAGTCTTTCCGTTTCCGCGACAGGCCTTCCGATTTTGCTGGTAGATAGTCAGAAGATGATTTTGACGGAAAGACAATTGGCCTTCCTTAGAAATGCAAGTCCGAGTAAAATACACATTATTGGTGGGACGTCCGCTGTCAGCACTGCAGCGTTCCTGCAGGCAAGCAGAATTGCCTCAACTGATAGAATTGGTGGTGCCACCAGATATGAAACATCTGTAAAAATCGCTGATGAGTTTTTCCCTGCTAAACAGAGCACTATAGTTTTAACGAGTGGTAAGAATTATCCGGATGGCCTTTCCGGTGCACCCTTTGCTATGTATCTGGATTCACCGATTATTCTGGTAAGTGATGAATCGGATTTAAGTTACGTAAAGCAATATGTTCAGGAAAATGCTGTTGATACCAGTTATACTCTTGGAGGTCCTTCCGCTATTTCTCAGAAAACCGTTGATAATGTAATGGAAAGATATGCTGAA
Organism: uncultured Eubacteriales bacterium; assembly: GCA_902797405.1. Taxonomy (GTDB): domain Bacteria; phylum Bacillota; class Clostridia; order Peptostreptococcales; family Anaerovoracaceae; genus Eubacterium_B. Next base: position 7,622 of record CADBSP010000053.1, read on the forward strand.
GTGAACTATACCTATGGAAAACAAAACGTTGGAACAGCCAAGGATGTTCTCAATGTTATGAGGAGCTGGCTGGGATACAATGAAATCAACGGGAAGTATAAGGAGATAATCGATTTATACAATAGCGTCTTGCCGCTTCCTGTGAATTATAAAGTTCAGTATTATGATGAGTGGTGCGATACTTGCGTGAGCGCTGCTGCTATTAAGGCAGGGTGCGCCGATCTGATTGGAAGAGAATGCGGAGTCGGAAGGCATGTTGACATCTTTAGGAGAAAGGGTATTTGGATAGAAGATGGAACCATCGCTCCGGAGCCCGGATACATAATCGTATATAATTGGAACAAAAGTACGCAGCCAAACAACTGGGGTGGAAGCCATATTGGATTTGTTGATGCTGTGATGATTACTGGAGAAGATGAAAACGGTAATCTGCAAGGGTATATAATTGCGATAGAAGGAAATTACTCGAAAGATGGCGGAACTATGGGCTATGTTGCCAGAAGAAGAATCCCAATAGGTTGGGGATTTATCAGAGGTTTCGCTGCTCCGAGGTATGCAGAAACCAGCGGCACCACTATTGAAGAAGTGATAGGAAGAGAGCCCAACTTCGAACTCCCTTCCTACTTTGGAGACGATTTATTCGATGACCGGAAGATGTGATAGACTTTCTCGGATTTCTTCATCCGTTGGAATGTAGTCTTCCATTATGCCGTCATTGTATTTTTGGTAAGCAACCAAATCGAAATAGCCTGTTCCTGTGAGGCCGAAGAGGATTGTTTTTTCCTCACCGGTCTCTTTGCATTTTTTGGCTTCGTCTATGGCTACTTTGATGGCGTGTGCAGATTCAGGTGCGGGGAGAATACCTTCTACGCGGGCGAATTCTTCTGCAGCCTCAAATACTTCTGTCTGATTGACTGCGCGTGCTTCCATCATTCCTTGGTCATATAGTTCCGAGAGAGTAGTGCTCATACCATGATAGCGAAGTCCGCCGGCATGGTTAGGAGCGGGGATGTAATCAGAACCTAGGGTGTACATCTTGCTGAGTGGACAGATTCTTCCTGTGTCAGCAAAGTCGTATGCATATTTTCCTCTGGTGAAGCTGGGGCAGGATGCGGGTTCAACAGCAATGATCTGATAATCTGCTTCTCCGCGGAGCTTCTCTCCCATAAATGGAGCGATTAATCCGCCCAGGTTTGAACCGCCGCCGGCTGCACCAATAATCATATCCGGCTTAATGTCGTATTTATCCATGGCACTCTTTGCTTCCAATCCGATAATGCTTTGGTGCAGTAACACCTGATTAAGCACGCTGCCTAAAACGTAGCGGTATCCTTCGCTGGAGGTTGCAACTTCAACTGCTTCAGAAATGGCGCAACCGAGGCTTCCTGTTGTGCCGGGATGCTCCTCCAGAATCTTTCTTCCAATGTTAGTCGTGTCTGATGGAGAAGGGGTTACTGATGCGCCGTAGGTTCTCATCACCTCGCGACGGAAGGGCTTTTGTTCGTAGCTTACCTTTACCATGTAGACCTTGCAATCCAATTCGAAATAGCTGCAGGCCATGGACAAGGCTGTGCCCCATTGACCTGCGCCGGTTTCCGTAGTTACTCCCTTCAACCCTTGCTTCTTGGCGAAATATGCCTGAGCTATTGCGGAATTCAATTTGTGAGAACCGCTGGTGTTGTTACCTTCGAATTTGTAGTAGATTTTCGCCGGTGTTCCGATGCGTTCTTCTAAACAATACGCACGAACCAAGGGGGATGGACGATACATCTTATAGAAGTCGCGAATCTCCTGTGGAATAGGGATAAACCTAGTGTCTTCATCCAACTCTTGCTTTATTAATTCTTCGCAGAAAATAGGCTTCATGTCATCAAAGGTAAGGGGCTTACATGTTCCCGGATGTAAAAGCGGAGCAGGTTTCTTCTCCATATCTGCCCTTAGGTTGTAATAATGCGTGGGCATTTCATTTTCCTCTAGATAAATCTTGTAAGGAATCATTTGGTTTTCGCTGTTCATTTTATCTTTTCTCCTTTCTATACTGGACAGGAGCCAAATCATAGATTTGGGCAGTTTCGCAGTCGAGCACCACGCGCTAAAGCGCTGTGCTCGTTGCGTTTGACCTGCGCGCCAAATCATAGATTTGGGCAGGTCATAAAAAAAGTCCTGTCCCTGCAAATTTGCTGGGACAGGATGTGATTTCGTAATCATTTCCTGCGGTGCCACCCGGCTTGGCGCATCAGCGCCCTCTCAGTGCGTACCAACATACGCATTTTTGTTTACGAAGTTTACTCTCCGTCGCCCCTACTAAAACATCTCATGATGTTCGTTCAGTTTGCCCTCAGGAGTCCATTCACTTTAGCCTTTTCGGTCTGCGATTCCACCATCCGCAGCTCTCTATTCCGAAGTCTCCAAACCTACTACTCTCCATCAAAGGTTTAATATTTAATTGCGC
>CADBSP010000054.1 GCA_902797405.1 uncultured Eubacteriales bacterium
CTCCAATATAATGGGGTATCGCCAAGCGGTAAGGCAACGGATTCTGATTCCGTCATGCGCAGGTTCGAATCCTGCTACCCTAGCCAACAGCAGAGACGGTTCCCGAAAGGAACCGTCTCTATTTTCTGTAAAGGAGTTTGATTGAATACATGCAAGCACCCAATCCAATTGCGTTTACATTATTCGGATTAGAAGTCCGTTGGTACGGAATACTGATAGGCCTAGGTTTTATGCTCGGTATTCTAATCAGTTATCTTAGAGCTCCAAAAATGAATATTAAACCCGACCACGTTCTGGACTTTTGCATTTTTATGATCCCCTTCTCCATTATTGGAGCCAGGATTTATTACGTCATCTTTGAATGGGATTATTATGCCGGCGACATAAAGAAAATGTTGGATATTAGAGCAGGCGGCCTGGCAATTCATGGAGGCCTTATTGTTGGAATAATCGTCTGCATTCTGGTTTGCAGATACCATAAGATTAAAGTTTTCGATATGCTCGATCTAATGTTCCCACAGGTTGCCCTGGGTCAGGCAATCGGACGCTGGGGTAATTTCTTTAATTCGGAAGCTCATGGTGGCCCCACAGATTTACCTTGGGGAATCATGGTTGATGGAGTAAAAGTTCACCCAACCTTCCTCTATGAATCTATCTGGTGCTTCCTTCTCTTCTTTTTTCTTTTGTTTGTGAGCAGGAACAAAAAATTCCCTGGACAAATAGTGCTACTATATGGGATCCTCTATTCCGTAGAAAGGTTCTTCGTAGAATCACTAAGGACAGACAGCCTGATGATTGGTCCATTTAAACAGGCCCAGGTTTTGAGTATTTTCGTTATTATTCTTTGTCTGTCTATATACATTTTTCTTAATAGAAATGAAAAACGGTAGTTGGGACATTTAGTTCCAACTACCGCTTTTTCACTTAAACCCTATTTGCATCAATTTATAGTGATATTACTTCTTTTGAGATAAACTCTTGCTTGGATCCTTTGGTAATTTAGCCTTGAGGAAAGAATCAATTTTTCTTTTAGGCTTTGTTTTCAGCTTCATCGGACTCTTAATTGGGTCGTTAGAATCTTCTGCTCCCGGAATAGCAGCGGTAATGCTTGGACGAAGACTTGGTTTCATTTCCGGATCTATGGCAGCCTCACAGACTATCCCAGCTCCTCCGGCTACTTTGGAAAGATCCTCCAGATCCAATTTTTCATCAACGATTTCCTCATTAATCTTTTTTTCTAATTCTTTAGACATAACAGTTCCTCCAATCTATTATACATGTTACGTTTTATAACTATTTGATAACACTATTATAACACTTCTGTAACGTTTGTCCATACTTTTTTAAAAAAAATAAATTTTTTTTTAATTTTTATGCCTTTCTCCAAACATTGTGAGATTTCTTTTGAAATGATATAATTGATTGGTAATCACATCTGTTTCTATCAATACATGATGTGATTGTATTCTTAAACGAGAATAGCCAAATAATTCAAGAGGAGATTTATTAGATGAAACTAGGAATCGTGGGACTTCCAAACGTAGGTAAAAGTACACTTTTTAACGCTATTACAAAGGCTGGCGCAGAGGCTGCGAACTACCCATTCTGCACCATAGAACCAAATATCGGCGTTGTTACAGTTCCTGATAATAGAGTAGATACGCTTCACGAAGTCTATAACTCCAGGAAAACTATTCACACTACCATCGAGTTCTGTGATATAGCCGGACTCGTAAAAGGTGCATCCAAGGGCGAGGGTCTGGGTAATAAATTCCTGGGTCATATCAGAGAGGTTGCGGCAATTGTTCACGTAGTAAGAGGATTCCAAAATGACAATATTGTTCACGTCTCAGGCAGAATTGATCCATTGGATGATATTGATACTATAAATACTGAATTAATACTGGCGGACATGGAGCATCTGGAAAAGAGAATCGCTAAGACAACCAAGAACCTAAAGGGAGACAAAGGTCTAGCCAGGGAATTAGCTCTTTTGGAAAGAATCAATGCACACTTGGCTGATGGCAAATCCGCCAGAGCCTTGGACTTTGATGAGGAAGAATTGGAAATTACCAGGAGTCTGGATCTTTTATCTCTCAAGCCGATTATCTACGTTGTTAACGTATCCGAGGAAGATGCAAAGGATGACGGTTCTAATAAAATGGTGGAATCGATTCGCGAATTCGCAGAGACCGAAGGTGCAGAAGTCGTCGTTATTTGCGCTGAAATTGAGCAGGAGATATCTGAACTTGAACCCGAAGAAAAAGCCATGTTCCTGGAGGATATGGGAGTTGCGGAATCCGGTCTGGATAAGCTCATAAAGGCATCATATAAGCTTCTTAACCTCATCTCCTTCCTAACCGCCGGAGAAGATGAAGTAAGAGCCTGGACTATCAAAGATGGCACCAAGGCTCCCCAGGCCGCAGGAAAAATCCACACTGACTTTGAGCGTGGATTCATACGTGCGGAAACTATTTCATATGATAAACTAATGGAAGTGGACGGAAGTCTGGCAAAAGCCAGAGAAAAAGGTTACATCCGCTCCGAAGGAAAGGAATACATAGTCAAAGATGGCGATGTAATGAATTTCCTCTTTAATGTATAGACTCAATTAGGTGTAGTTTTATTGCGGTAGACAGATTCTCCAGGAACTGATATTCAGTTGCTTCAGGATCTGTTTTTTCGTGGATTTTAGCTATTCGATATCGAACAGTATTCCTATGACAGATAAGCTTTGTTGCGGAAGCATCGTAATCACCATCCGAAAGTACAAATCCAATGGCAGTCTCCAATTGTTCTTTGTTCATTTCTTTTAAATATCTATTCTTAAAAGATATGTATTCAGGCTGATGCTTATTGGGTATCAAAAGCTTATAAATACCTATATTCTCATATTCCAATCTTTGTTTCCCCTCGATATTTGCAACAATATAAGTTGCATTACATTCCCTGAAAGCCATGTCCAATTCAGTGAATGTGGAATGAATGGAACTCGATACAATATTGATGTTTTCCTTATTATCGATGTAATTAAGAATTCTATCTATCGTTTCATCTCGCAATTCCATATCATAATTATCCATGGATACAACGACCAAAATACCTTCTTTATACGCCATGAGTGCGGAAACAACACCAGTTTCAATAGGCGAGTCGCTGTACGCTCTAGCTATCCTCCCTGCGCTGAAATCGGTTTGTTCCTCCTTGGACCAAAGATATGAAACCGTGCATTTCTTAAGAAAATCCGGGTTTATAGACTTGGCCATTTTCTCAATGTCTTCTCTTAACATTGGGCCGCTCAGCATTTGTGCAATTTCTCTATCCAAGGAAAAAGACACACTACTTGCCTTGATTGCCTGCATGATATCAAAAACAGCAATCTCAATATATACTTC
>CADBSP010000055.1 GCA_902797405.1 uncultured Eubacteriales bacterium
AATTCCACAATCATTGATTGTAGCAGCCAGGTTCTTAGTCTCTGGGTCAGAGTTCCAAAGCTGTGTGATATCTGCCAGCAAAGAGTTACTCAATGCGAAGTCAGCATCGGAGTACATAATTACATCCGGTGACTGGCTGTTAGATACCAGAGTCAATAATGTGTCATCGTAAGTTGCAACATTTTCATAAACAGTCTTTACCTTGATATTTGGATAAATCTGCATGAAACGGTCAGCCAGAGCTTTTACTGTCTCGTCCTGATCGAAATGGAAATAAGTCAGTTCAATGTTGTCACTAGTAAGATCCTTTGCTTTTGAATACTTGATACCGTCAAACTCGACAGTCTCAGTCTCTCCACTAATTTTTGCTGAACCACTATCTCCGCCTGAACCACTACCGCCACCGCAAGCAGTAAGTCCAACCATAACAGAAACAGAAAGCATCAAAGCCATCAATTTTTTCTTCATGATTTTCCTCCTTTTATTGAACTTTGCTCTTACAAAGTTCCATGATTATTTAGGCTATAAGAGATTATAGCACATTTACCATAAAAGTTCTACTGTTTTTTATAAAAATTATGTACTTTTACTCATCTTTTTTTCAAATAATGTACACATTTTCATGATACACATAAAAACAACCAATAAAACCGCTGTTTTTCGTCTTTTTATCGTTTATACAGCAAGAAAGGACTGCCCTAAAACAGTCCTCTCTCTTTCTTAACACTGTATATGATTTTTTATTCACCAGTAATACCGGTCTTATCAATACTCTCAACAAAATATCTCTGCAGTACAAAGTACATAAGAAGCAGAGGCAGGATACTAAGCATAGTACCCGACATATTGATTGCTTCATTGATACTGGTTGCACCGGATGCAGCTGTTGTTGCATAGCTGTTGTAGTTGCTGGCAAAGTTATCCAGCTGAATAACCAGTGAAGTCCAACCGGACTTTGTCATTACTCCTGATACATACATCTCTGTCAGATATGACTCGTTCCAGTACCATACAAAGGAGAACAGACCAACCGTAATAAACGCCGGTGTTGCAGATGGAAGGGAAATTCTAAAGAATGATTTAAAATATCCGGCTCCATCAATCTGAGCAGCCTCGATCAATACCTTTGGAACCTGGCGGAAGAACTGCCAGAAGATCAGGATAAAGATCGGTGCATTAATTCCCATTCCCAGCAATGGCGGAACCACAAATGGAAGGATTGTTCCCAGGATTCCGATCTGACTGTAAAGTGCATAAGTAGGGATCATGGTTACCTGGCTAGGCAGAATAAACGTAAATACGATAACTGCCAGAACCACTTTCTTAAATGGAAACTCAAAACGAGCCAGTCCATATCCGATAATGGCACAGGAAATCAGGTTACAAAGGGTTGGCACACCGGCAAGAATGATACTCTTGCCAAGAGATGCCCAGAAATCCATACTCTTTGCTGCCTGTGCATAGTTGCTCAGAATAAACTTACTAGGGATCCAGTTAATGGATGAATCCAGCAAGTCATCCAGATTCATGAAACTCTTACTCAACATCTGAAGGATAGGATTTAAGTAAATGAAGCCGATACAGATCAGCAACGCATAAATGCAAAATACTTTGAGGAAACCCTGCTTCTCTTTAGAGCCCATGAAGAACTTTCTCACTTTTTCTTTGGAGAACTTCTTGCCTGACTTTGCGCGAATCTTTGCATACTCTTTCACGCGAGCCTTATTTTGCTTCTTTTCTAGCTTGCTTTGCCGCATTTCTTGCACTCCTCCTTCTTACTCTCTTGAGCTCACGCTCATCTTTCTTCATCTGTTTCTTTGCTTTCTTAACCTGTTTTTCATATACATCTTTCTTTGTAATGAACAGCAGAGCAAAGATACCGACGATCAACAATACCACAATGGAATATACCCATGCCATGGCTGATGCATATCCATATCCTTTTTCTCGTGTACCAGAGAACATGGCGTTTTTAATCAATTCAATGATCTCATTCTGATCATTATTGGAAATAAACACGATGGTGTATACACAGTTCAAAAGAATCATTGGTTTGATAGTTGGCAATGTAATCTTCCAGAAACATTCCCATCCGGATCCACCATCAATCTTGGCAGCTTCGTACTGAGACGGATCAATCTTCTGCAAAGCAGAAAGGAAGATCAGAATCTGTACACCTGAATACCAGAGAATGGTGATCATGTTTTCAAAAATGCTGGAGATCGGCTTAGCCAGTGCCGCCGGCAGGAAACCGCTGATGGCATCTGTAATAGCCTGTGTATCCAGAGCTGTAATACTTCCGGCACCCTCTGCATTCAACATGCCAAGGATTGGTCCACTTACGATGATAACCGGCAGGAAGAAGATCAATCGGAAAAATCCTTTTCCCTTAATCGGCTGATTCAGCATAATGGAGATCATCAATGCAAATACAACGATGATCGGCACGGAAATAATCGTGGATACTACATAGTTAATAAGCTGTGTTGGGAACTCAGCATCTGACAACAGAATCTGAGTAAAGTTTCCCTGACCCACAAAAGTATAGTTGGTACCAAGTGGTGTCATACGGATATTGTTCAATGCATACCAGAAAGAAGAAATCAATGGATACAGCAAAAATACCAATGCACCCAGGATCCATGGTGATATGAACAAAAGTCCCATACGGGCATCCCTCTTAGTCAGACGGCCCGGTTTGATCTTTTTTAACTTTCGTTTTTCTTCCTTCGTCAACTTCTTTTTACTCATTCTGCCTCACCTGCCTTATATGTGTAGGACATTGATCCTACTTTTTCTCCTTCAACAGTTACATCACTGTTTGAATAATTTACATACACTTTTGCACCGTTGCTGTAAGTAACGGTTACCACATTATCTGCACTGCGCTCATGTTTTACAATATTTGCATCACCAAGAGCTGTGTTCAACTCGCGAAGCTGTTTATCATAACTGATTACTGAATCTTTATAAGTCGTATACTCTGTACTGTACAGATCGGCTGAGTTTGTATAGATCAGTTTTGATGAGTTTTCCTTGGTCAGATAGAAAGAAGGATAAACACCTGCTTCTACCATCTGAAGGAAGAACTGCTGTTTATTTGCTTCAAAGTTTACATAATCGGAATACATCGGCATGATTCCTTTTAATACCATAGATACAAACGGTACTTCTTCATCAATATACATATAATCAGAAGTTCCCAGTGGCATGTTCAAGAACGCCTGTGTATTCTTCCAAAGGTAAGCACATGGCTCTTCCAACATCAGATTTGCATCTTTGCTTACTGTTTCCAGTGTTTTCTCATAAGTATCAGCTACAGAACTTCTCTGATAAAAGCCTCCCTTATAACTGTAAGAGAACAAAGTATTACTGATTCCGGAGAAAGCAAAATTCTTAACGCCATCTCCTACACCATCTTCTACCAGACTCTGTACATCCTTCTGGGATGCTTCCGGTGTAAGGAAGTTGAATGTATCATATACTTCTGCATATTTTTCCTCTTCATACAGTCTCTTATTTACCTTTTTGATGGTATTGAAGTTGAATGTATTGGTGGAAGGATTCAGACGCAGAGCATCTGTATACAAATATACATTGTAATTCTTCGCTGCTGAATCAGTGATAAGTTTTGTCACATCAGAAGTTCCTCCAATGTGGCTGTCTGCTTTGTAACTGCTGACCGGCAGATCATAAAGTCCTCCGGACTGCCATCCTTTATACAAAGTCAGCAGACTGGAAACGCCCTCTTTTTGAAGTTCATCATAAATACCTGCAATATCATCTGCCTTTGTCATAGTAACCGCTGTTGTTCCAAGCAAGAAATCTTCACGGTCTGTTCCAAGGAAATCCACTCTTGTGTTATAAGAAGTATCTCTCTTTGTGATCAGATTGTTGTTAAGAAGATATTCACGGTACTTCGTTGCCATTGCAGAATAGTTCGCATCGTCTCCGCTAAGCAGAATATAACGAACCTGAAGATCCGAATGTGTTCTGTCTGCTTCCGGCTGTGTTACGGT
>CADBSP010000056.1 GCA_902797405.1 uncultured Eubacteriales bacterium
AACAGACGTAACAGGCGATCTCAACCTTCCAGAAGGAACAGAGATGTGCATGCCTGGTGACAACGTAGTAATGACAATTAACCTGATTACACCGATAGCTATCGAAGAGGGACTCCGCTTCGCTATCAGAGAAGGTGGAAGAACAGTAGGTTCCGGCGTTGTAACAGAGATCGTAGAGTAACTTGACAAAATCTGGCAGAAGTGATAGACTGAAGTTGCTTTTGAAAAAGCCAATGATAGTACATGATTACTAGAGAATACCGAGGGATGCTGCCCTCGGTATTTTCGATGGGCTAGTTGTCATTAGAATCTCTATCTAACCACTTGCAAACATAGTATGCTGCTATATTTGCCATAATAGAGATAAGAAAGCCAATGATAATCTCTTCCATGATTACCTCCTTCCTGTCACCACAGGTATAGGAAATGGCAACGGACACATTATAACACAAATAGTCAATTATGGCAATTATTGCCAAATGGCGTTCTCGAATACTTTCCATAAAATATACATTGTAAATGCATGATTATTCATGTTATACTTAATGCATCTAACTTTGGAAAGGAAACAATGATGGAGCTGGAAAAAGCAAGGGTAAGATTTGCTAATCTGCAAAAGAAGATCTGCGCATATAACCATGCTGCAGAGTTAATTTATTTGGACGGCGAAACCTCTGCACCTCCCGGTACTGCGGATAATAGAGCGCAGGCACAGGAGGTAATTAACGAGAGACTTCTTAGACTGAAAAGCGGTCCCGAGTCTTTGGAACTGATTAATTATTTGAACGATAATAGAGACTGGCTTTCCGTTAAGGAGCGAAGAGCCGTAGATTTTCTTTTGAAGGAAGTAAGAAGAAAGAAGAATATTCCTCCTGAGGAGTATGGTAAATATGGCGCATATTTATCCGAGGCTCAAGCGCTTTGGCATGTCGCCAGAGAGGAAAATGATTTTAAAATCCTTGCACCTAAGTTAAGCCAGGTTGTTGAGATGCTCAGGGAGTTTGCCAAGTATAACGTGCCTGATAAGGATCCATACGATTATTGTCTGGAACAATATGAAGAGGGTGTGGATGTTGAAACGTGCGATAAACTCTTTGATATCATTAAAGAAGAGATTCCCCCACTACTAAGGGCAATTGAAGAAAAACCACAGGTTGACGATACTTGTCTAAAAGGCGACTTCTCCGATGAATCACTGCAGGAACTCGCAGCGTTTATATTTGATCTAGTTGGGCTTAATCTAAATCAGGTGGGTGTAACAACTGCTACACATCCTTTCACTATTTCTCTTGGATCCCATCTGGATGAGAGAATTGCAACGCGTTTTTCCAAGGACAATTTAGGCTCGTCGCTATATACACTACTAAATCAAGGCGGTCACGCACTTTATGAAACAGGACAGGCCGATAATCTGGCCTTTACAGTTTTGGATGGCGCAGCTGCTCTCAGCTTGACGGAAAGCCAAGGAAGATTCTATGAGAACATCATTGGCAGAAGCCGCTCGTTTATCGAATATATTTACCCGGAATTGGTTGAACTCTTCCCGATTCCTATAGGTAATCACCCGGTTGAAGAGATCTATAGGGCGGTGAACAAAGTCGAAGCCGGCTGTACTAGAATTAATTCCGATGAGCTCACCTACAATTTGCACGTAATGGTGCGATATGAATTGGAGAAGGCCATGCTTCGCGGGGATCTTTTGGTTAAGGATTTGCCTGATGCATGGAATCAGAAGTATAAGGAATATCTGGGTATAGATGTACCCGATGATTTGAGCGGCGTGCTTCAGGATATTCACTGGCCATTTGGCTCATTTGGATACTTCCCGCTTTACGTAATTGGCAATATTTTTAGCGTACTGATTACTGAAAAAATGAGCGAAGACATAAACGTCTATGATTATGTTGAAGAAGGAAATTTCAAACTGATCAACTTCTGGAACAAAGATAAGATATGGAAATATGGCGGACTGTTTAATTCCAAGGAAATAATGGAGAAATACGTTGGCGCATCAATTTCCGGCGAGCCATATATCAGATATCTTAAGAACAAGTATACGGATATTTATCAGCTCTAAAGTATTGTAGGTATAGACAGACACAGAAATCGACAAAGATACAGACACAGAAGTAGATGAAGATATAGATATAGAAACAGAAACAGATACAGATACAGATAGATGCATATATTGTATATATAAAAAAGCATAAAATAGATGCAGATATAAAAAGTATAAGTAATAAATATAGAAATAGAAATAGAAATAGAAATAGATATAGATATAGATGCAGATTATAGAAGGGATATAGTATATGGATATTGAACAATCAAGACAAGAATTTGCAAGGCTCCAAAAGAAAATAACATCTATAAACCACGTCCTGGACTTATTGTTTTTCGATGCGGAAACTGCAGCACCTGCCAGTGCGGCGAGAAATAGAATCAGCACGCTTGAGGTCATAAATGATGACCTCTTCAATCTTAAATTTGGTGAAAAAACTACAGAGCTCGTGGAACACCTAAGGGAGCATGAGAGCGAACTCAGTATAGAGGAGAGGCGTTCCTTAAACCTTTTGAAGCGGGAAGAGGAAAGAACTAAAAGAGTTTCAAAGGAAGAATACATCGCATACCAGAACCTCCTGGCCTCCGCGCAGGAAGCGTGGCACAGAGCAAATGAGGAAAGTGACTACGAGTATTTCCGCCCCTATCTGGAGCGTATTTTCGAGACTGCCAGAGGTTTTGCTTCTAATGCTGGTTTTGAAGCGAATGCTTACGATTATTGTCTGGAATTCCATGAACCCGGAAGCACCACCAAAATGTATGATGTGGTTTTCGATGGAGTGAAACGAGAAATCGTTCCCATGCTCAGGGAAATCATGAAAAGGCCTCCTGTGGATGATAGCTGTCTAAAGGGTGATTATTCTGTTGCCAAGCAAGAGGAATTGGCTAAATATCTAATGGAAATCCTAGGGCTGGATATGACTAAGGTCGGACTTTCCACATCGGAGCATCCTTTCACTAAGCGGATGGGATCTCACTTCGATGAGAGAATAACAACCAGGTATTCCAGAAAGGACTTTACCTTCTCGTTATATACGATTCTCTTTGGCTGCGGATACGCGCTTACGGAAATGGGCCAGGGAGATGAGGTTGCATATACATTGGCTGATGGTTCTGCTTCATTCGGAATCATGGAAGCGCAGACAAGGCTCTATGAAAATGCCTTTGGAAGAAGCAAGCCCTTCATCAAATACATATATCCTAAACTAAAACAATTATTCCCGACTTCCATCAGGGATTCTTCTCCGGAAGATTTGTATTTGGCTGTCAACAAGGTTTCTGCTGGCCCCATTAGAATGGGATCGGATGAATTGACAAACAACATCCATGTTTTGATTAGATATGAAATGGAAAAGGCCTTGATGAATAAGGACTTATCCTTTAAGGAATTGCCGGATGCATGGGCTGAAAAGTATAAGGAGTGTTTGGGGGTTGAAGTAAAAGATCATGCTCATGGTGTTCTTCAGGATATGCTCTGGGCTGATGCTGCCATAGGATACTTCCCGACGGCTGTGCTCGGCAATGTATACTCTGCATTGATACTAAAGAGAATGGTTGAGGACATCAATCCTGAGGAATGTATAATCAAAGGTGACTTCGCGAGCATTAATAATTGGAATCGTGAACATGTTTGGAAGCATATCGGATTATATGACTCTCCTACCGTAATGGAGAAGTTCGTAGGGGTTTCTTCGATTGATATTAACCCATACGCACAGTATCTAAGATATAAATACTCCGAAATATACAAAATCTAACCGGGATAGGTTCGGTGTTTTGCGCTCCGTCCGTGGCTATGCCTAAAAAATGCAGGCCGGCTTTTCGCAGAAGTTCTGGAAAACACCGGCCTGGAGACAATCTTTGAAATGATTTAATTATCTAAGGTTTATCCTATTTCTTTCTAGAGAATACTCCCTTAAGAATGTTGAAGAACGAATGATGATCCTCGAGTTTTGCTTTAAGTTCACCAATTGTTACATCGGTCTGTGAATTGTGTGTAACCATGGACTGGGCGAGCTTGATATAAATGTCCTTGAACCTTTCAATGCTGGATTCCTCGTATAGGCTGGCAGCAAAGTCGATCATGAGCTGGAGGCCTTCCTCACCATCAAGTACTTCAATATCCAGGAAGGTCTGCGATGCAGCCTGATTCTGACGAACATCCACCATCTCTATATCAAAGGCTTCTGCTCCGCCTATATCACGTATATCCTGCTGATAGAGGAGATATGCAGATTCTCCGTCAGCAACATGGCTGTTAAGCTCGACATATGGATAGCAGCTGTGCTCGATTCCTTTCTGGACCTGTTCATGAACATCCATGAACAGATTTCTAAGTGTGCCGGAATCCTGTAACTGAACAGCAACCGGGAGGTCTCTAAAGAGTAGTCCGACAGATGTCATAGTCTGAGCATTTTCACGTCCGTTATAAATCCAGGAAATCTTTATATCCTGTTTTTTATTGTAGACGGAGATTGCAAGCAAGGTGACTGTGATGAAGAATTCATTTCGGCTTATTCTGTAGGCTCTCTCCATTGCCGCCATCTGGGGCTGTTCGATTCCCAGTGGAACCAAGATTTCGCCGAGCTCGTTTTCTCTGGATTCATGATCCAGTGTCGGATATGAAGACCACTCAATTCCATCGTATCTGTCTTCGAAGTACTTTCTGCTCTCTTCATAGAATTCCGTATGCTCTTCTTCTTCTCTTCTCTTTAGTGTCAGATAATAATAGTCAGGATCGATTGGAGCACCCATGAATGCTTTTCCGATGCTCTCCATGAATACCTTCATAGATGTTCCGTCGAATACAGAGTGATGTACATCAAAGAATATATAGCCTGCTTTCTCGGTTTCAAATACTCTGCATCTATACAGCGGGCCTTCAATTATCTTGAAAGGATATACCAGGGTATCCCTTATAAACTTGAACTCAAATTCACTTGTATATTCAACGTGGATATCCTTTAAGACGCTAGGAGTATACTGTTGCTGGAGCTCGCCGTCTTCATTCCAGGAGAACGTACTTACCAAGGCAGGGTGGCTTCCGATGGCTTCCTTCATGACTTCTGCCATTCTCTCCATGTCGAACATTTCTTTATCCATCTTCATGAGGTTGAACAAATTGTACATGGTGGAATTAGGTGTATAGAGCTGATAGTCAACCATATAAAGTTGCTCTGTGGTGAGAGGATGCGCAGTCTTTATTGCTTCCGCATTCTTCTCATCCGGGGAGACACCATCGTCTAGAAGACGTGATTCTTCGTATAACTGGGCGATCTTCTCAGGAGTACGTCCTCTGAAAATCTCGCTGGCATTTAGACCTGGGAGGTCGCATTCTGTAATGAGCTCGATGGATGCCAGTGAGTCACCTCCCATTTCATAGAAGTCATCATGAATACCAACCTGGTTTAGATGAAGGACCTTCTCGAAGGCGGAGCAAAGGGTCTTTTCCAAGTCTGTCGTTGGTTCAACATAGTCACTTCTGTAATCCTTGATGTCAGGTTCAGGAAGCGCCTTTCTGTCCATTTTACCGTTTGGCTTTAGTGGAATCTCGTCAATCTTTATATAGTATGACGGAATCATGTAATATGGAAGTCTCTTCGCGAGTTCTTCTCTCATTACTTCAGGATCTACGTTTACATCCGCAGTATAGTAAGCGCAGAGGAAGCTCTTTCCGTTGTCTTCGAAACCTTTTGCTGCAGCCCAGTCGATGCCGAGAACCTGCTTAACTGCAGCTTCAATTTCAGCAGGCTCGATTCTGTTTCCGTTGATCTTTATCATATCGCCGGAACGTCCCAGGAGCACGTAGTTTCCATTAGGATCTTTACGAGCCAGGTCTCCGGAATGGAAGTAGCCGTTTACGAAGGATTTTTCTGTTTCTTCCGGCAGGTTCAGATAACCGCGGACGTAGTCGTTCTGGAAGCAAAGTTCTCCTGTTTCTCCATCGGCAACTTCTTTTCCTTCTTCGTCCAGCAGTTTTATGTCAATATCCACCTGAGGATATCCGATAGGACATGTTTCATAAGACTTGTCGATATTGAAGAAGCCTACGGCGAAGCCTGCTTCACTGGCAGCGTAAATATTAATTAAATCAATATCCTCTACGAAGATATTATTTGCAGGTTCACTTCCTACAAACAACATTCTCAGGAATGGTCCGGTCTGTCCTCCGAGCATGCGGACATAGGATGGGGTGATAAATGTGACGGTAATTCTCTTGGTCAGGAATAGTTTAGCCAGCGCTTTTGGGTTCTTAATGGTGGCGTAAGAAACAATGTAATTCTTTCCGCGGAATACGTTAAGCGCTGTAAGAATAACGATGATGGTTGCAACAAAGTTCATAGGAGAAAGTGTTGCGAGTCTGTCTTTTTCATTAAAAGGAACTTCGCCATCAATTGTTATGGAGTCGATGGCTCTCTTTAAGTTTCCGTATTCGTGGAGTACGCCCTTTGGATTTCCTGTGGTACCTGATGTGTAAATCGCATATGCTGCATCGTGTTCGTCCGGTTCTACGTGTCCTTCCAGGTAGTCGGTATGCATTACGATATCCCAGTTATCGGATGTAATCTCAAACTTGCAACCGCAGTCGTTTCTGATGAATTCGATTCTCTCAGGGGCATATGTGTCCTCAACCAAAGCCCAAGCAGCTCCGGCCTTCCAAACGCCTACCATGGCGATAACGGGAAGCACTCCTCTGGGCAGGTCAATCAGAACAAAGTCTTCTTTGCCAATATTGTTTTCTTTTAGGTATGCATATACCCTTCCGGACATTTCCTCGAGTTGGGCATAGGTTATTCCCTTTGAATGTGCGTCATCGAAAAGAATGGCTGCATCAGGATCCCTTTGCCTATATTCATCTAATGTGTCTATAATAGTTTTCATTGTTGGACTCCTTTGTGTTAAACATCTGTTACGATTAATATAATCATTATAATACAATTTTTTTTTAAAGAATCATCCTTTTTATTATTTTTTTGAAAAATTTGAAATTTTTTTGCGAAGGTTTCGTTTTTTTAGGTGCTTTTTACTTTCAGCGGTCTGTGATAGAATTAAGTAATATCTTTCAAGGCAAACAAAGGGATACTTATGAGTAGGACAAAAGAAATCAGCAAGAAAAAGCACTTTGCATGGGGAATAATAGCGCTAATAATAGCGGGTGTAACCATAGGCGTAGTATTCTCCAGAAGTGAAACTATGACGGTGGAGGAACTCCACGATATGCTCTGGGATGGTCATCCCGGATGGTTAATTATGGCCTTTGTATCTATGCTGGGCTATATCGTTTTCGAGGGGTTATCGCTGAATACTCTCCTTAATTCAGTGGGATGCAGAACAACTCTTAACCAAGGAATTGTTTATGGTGCGACAGATGCGTACTTCTCAGCCATAACTCCTTCTTCAACCGGTGGACAACCGGCTGTCATGTATTTTATGATTAAGTATGGAGTTCCTGTGGCAACTGCTGTTGCAATCTTAGTTATCAATCTCATTTTGTATAACGTATCTACAGTAATCCTCGGGATTTTGGTCATCATCACACATCCGGAGATATTCTTTGCATTTAACCCGCTGTCTAGAACTATAATTGTCATTGGAGGCATCGTTGTAACGATACTTGCCTTTGCTCTTATTATGCTACTTAAAAAGGGTGATTGGATGGCCGAGTTCTTGATAAAGATAATTAATTTAATTCATAGATTTGGCTTCATAAAAAGCGCTGATAAACTTACCGAGCGTATCAGATCGATGGAAAAGGACTACGATACTGCCGAGGAATTGATTTCAGGGAAACCCGGGATGCTAATAAAATCCGGGATTTACAATATGCTGCAAAGGGTGTCTTTGATATTGGTTCCTGTTTTTATGGATATGGCAATAAGCAATTCCACCGGAAAACCATTTACGGTATGGGCGGTTCAGTGCTATGTTGCCGTTGGTGTTAACTGTGTTCCGATTCCCGGTGCAATGGGTGCATATGACTATCTGATGATTGACGGTTATCATGACCTAATGGCAGCAGAGAGAGTTTACAGAATGGCCATACTCTCCAGAGTTATGTCGTTTTATTTATGCATTATAATCTCTAGCATCATCGTTTTGGTAGCCTATCTCAGAGCCAGAAAGAGGGCTGAAAACCTGGACTAAAACACCTTATCTGAACACATCCGGATTCAAAGTGGTTTAGGGTAGGGTTTTGTATGGAAATACATGCAAAAGACTATACATTCATGCATATCTGATATACAATATCATTATTGTAAATGATAGGGGTCACAATGAGTTTAGAAAAAGCAAGAATACAATTCATGGAACTTCAAAGGAAGATTTCCGCTTTTAAGCATGCAGAAGCGATTCTTTCCTGGGATAGTGATATTATTGCGCCTCCGGGGACACTAAAAAACTCCGCGCATTCAGTTGAGATGCTCAACCAAGAGCTGTTCTCGCTAAAAGCCGGAGAGGAAACCGAGGAGCTTTTGCTTTTTTTGAACGAACATAGAGAGGAGCTAACCGTAAGAGAGCGTAGAACCCTCGACTATATGCTTAGGGATGTTAAAAGAAAGAGTCAAATCCCTGCTGATGAATATGCACATTTTGAGAGAGTTCAGGCAGAAGCCCAGGACGCTTGGTACAGGGCGGTAGAGGAAAACGATTTCGACATTCTCTGTGATAAGCAGGGTGAAATGTTCGATATGTTTAAATCATTTGCCAAGTATTGTTCGCCGGACATGGATCCTTATGAATACTGCATGGAGGAGCATGAGGAAGGAATATCCATAGAGACATGCGATAAAATGTTCGATGCGGTTAAAACGCATATTGTACCTCTATTTGAAAGAATTAAGGATTGTCCCAAAATCGATGACGGTCCCGTCAAAGGCAGTTTTACCAAAGAATCTCAAGAAAGCCTAGCTATATATGTAATGGAACTCCTTGGTCTGGATATGACCAGGGTGGGCTTAGCTGCTTCTGACCAGCCGTTTACCATGTTCTTTGGATCGCACTTCGATGAGAGAATAGCAACACAATTCTCTCAGGATAATTATTCACTTACTCTATTCACGATTCTGAATCAATGCGGTCATGTGCTCTACGATATGGGACAGGACGATAATCTGGCATACACTGTTTTGGATGGTGTGGCAAGTAAATCGCTCCTGGAAGCGGAAGGACGTTTCTACGAAAACATAGTTGGTAAAAGCAGAGAATTTATCGATTTTATATATCCTGACCTTTGTGATATGTTCCCGGATCCGGTAGAGTTTTATACACCCGAAGATATTTATAAAGCGGTGAATAAGGTCGAGGCAGGATTTATCAGAATGGATGCAGATGAGGTCACCTACAATCTTCACGTTTTGGTTAGATATGAGTTGGAAAAAGCGATACTTCATAATGAACTAGATGTGAGAGATTTACGTGATGCATGGAGAGAGAAGTATAAAAAATACCTGGGGATAGATGTGGTTGACGACGTGAATGGAGTTCTCCAGGATTTGCACTGGCCCTTCGGTTACATAGGTTATTTCCCCGGCTATGTA
>CADBSP010000057.1 GCA_902797405.1 uncultured Eubacteriales bacterium
CCTGATCCGAACAATGCGAAGATAACGGACACCGCGAGCTTCACCTACACATTTACAGAGAAGCCGCCACAACCGTCAGATCCGACAGATCCGCCGCAACCGTCAGACCCGACAGACCCACTGCCGACCAAGCATACTGTGACCTACATTATAGAGAATGGAACTTGGGCAGACGGCACGACGACACCGAAGACAGAGGAAGTCGAATACGGCCAGAATCCTGCGCAGATTCCGACGGGCATGCTCCCGGCTGAAAACTACGAAGGCGGCGCGTGGGATCCTGATCCGAACAATGCGAAGATAACGGATGCCGCGAGCTTCACCTATACATTTACAGAGAAGCCGCCACAACCGTCAGACCCGACTGATCCGCCGCAACCGTCGGAACCTACGGACCCACCGACACCATCAGACCCGACAAACCCGACAGACCCGACAGACCCGACGACACCGACAGACCCACCACAGCCGTCGGAACCGTCAGAACCGTTGCAGCAACCAACGAAATCCACCATAAGATATGATGCGAAGGACGGTTCCGGAAACACAATCCAGTACGTTACATGGCAGAAGGGAAGCGGAACGAATCTTGACCTTACCTTCAAACGCAGCGAGGACGATTATCTGACCTATGGCTTATTTGGCTCATTGGAGATTGGTGGCAGAACAGTCGGCAGTGCATATTACGGCACAGAAGCAGGAAGCTTAAAGCTTTCCATTAAGCCGGAATATCTGGAAACCCTTTCCGTTGGAAACCATACCATCAAGGTCAACTTCCAAGATGGCAGCGCCACGGTGAAGTTGACGGTAAAGGCAGCATCTAATAATGAAAGCAATACAGGAACAGCCCCTGGAAAGACCTCACCGAAAACCGGCGACGAAAGAAATATGAGTTTACATTCCTGCCTCATGTTCATCTCTCTTGCAGGAGTGGTAGTGGCAGTAATAAGTGCAAGACGCCGCAAAAGAATAAGATAAGCACAATGGTAAACACAAGATAAACAAATGTAAGCAGTGGCTGTAAGGAAATCCCTTCAGCCACTGCTTTTTTTTCTCATTCCTGTTGAAGCCCTTCCTTGAACCACACTAATTTTGTCAAGCAAACAAGTGGGGCTACGTTCGGCATCGCATCAAAAAACTACGATGCCCACGGCGAGGCTAAAAAAAGGGGCAATGCCGAACCTTTCCTTTGACTGATATGAATTTTTGATAATCGTGGGCATCTACCAAAAAAGACCCGATGCCCATGGGCATCATCAAAAAAAGAGGCTCCGCCCATGAAAATGATTAAATCATGAAATGTCACAAAAATGATTCTGATAATGCTTTTGAAAAATGCTAGTTAAGTAACGATATTTTAAGAAAATGTAGACATGTGGTGGTTTTTGTTGGACATCTGTTGGACAGAGGGATGTTATTATTAAAAACAAAGGAGTACGTATTATCTCTGTTTGTCATGAATTAATAGAGGATCGATTGGCGAGCAGTTTAGAGAACTGACTGTCGAGCAGTCTAGAAAACCGATCTTTGAGCAGTTTAGCAAACTGACCAGCAAGCAGTCTTTAAAACATGATCTGTGATCAGCTTATTAAACCGACTGGTCCAGCTAGTTAAACAAAGTGACGTGTTACAACAACGAGATAGTGCAGAGCCACAAGAATGAGATAGTGTGAGCCACAACAACGAGATAGTGTGAGCTACAAGAATGAGATAGTGCAGAGCCACAAGAACGAGATAGTGTAGAGCTACAAGAACGAAATAGAGGCAATCATGATTCACAATTCGAAAGAAGAAATTAGAGAAAGGAAAATGAGGGATAACCTTCGCATAGTGGGGAAGGGAATCATTATCCTGAACATATGGATATTACTTAAGTCATTTGGCGTATTCTTCTTTGAGAGAGAGGAGATTTTGTATTTTTTAAAGGAGAGAGTAAATGCTGATGATTTTTCTTCCGACAGGAGACTTCTAATGCTCTTCGTTTTGGTTATGGGAGTGTATCTTTTGGTGGGCATTATTTTTGGATTCTATGTTGGAGCATCAGCAATTCGGGAAGGACACGGAAAGAAGGGTTTATTTGGCTTCAGATTTATAACCGTAATTCTGTTATTCAATAATTGCAATTCGATATTGCAAGGCTTAGAAATGCTATCAAAAGGTCAAAGTTTCCTCGATACCAATTTGACGATTACTGTTAGCATGTCACGGGCAATGCTGTTTGTTGATATTACTGCAGTTATTATGCTTGTGGATCTTCTGATATCCGATGTTAGAATTCGGATGTACAAACACCAGGAAGCAAAGGAATTAAAGTCGCTAATAGCAAAGGAGGCATAATACATGCAACTGGATTTTCATTACTATGCAACCTATGCCGCGGCATTTCTAGCAGGATACTCTCATGATGAAAGCTTACAAATTGCTTATAGCGCACAATTCGTGGATTGCTGCACCAGGACAATCCTGAAGAAAACGGGAGCACCTTTATCGGCTGCAACAACTCAAACTCAAGCAGAATTGGCAGATGCAGATACAGATTTTGTTGGACTTCAGGATATAACACGCATATGGGCATCGTTTCATTTCTTGCCTGCAGATTTATACGCAGAACGTAAAGGTTGCACCAAAAGATATCTAAGAAAGTATCGCCTAATCTGCGGACCTAACGGAGCTCTATTAAGGGATACAGTGGAGTTGGTGCGAGGTAAGGGCGTTGAAGCAATAGGAATTGCAATGCATGTTCTGGCTGATACTTGGGCACATAGATACTTTGCCGGGACACCATCCCTGGTAATAAACAACACAAACAATCATTTCTACGAGCTTATCGGAAATGAGGAGATAAAGATTACATTCGCACACAATCCTTTGACCCCGGATGATTTGGAGACTCGTCATTTTACAAGTACAATTCATCAAAGCGATGAGCACTCCGTGATGAACCTTGGTCATGGTAGAGCCGGACATCTTCCGGATTATAGCTTCATGAGATATAAATATATGCCTGCATGGGGCGAATACAGAGAGATAGTAAAAGATAATCCTGCGGAATACCTCAACGCCTTTTGTCAAATGATTTACGCGCTTAAGTGGCTTAAGGAAAACCCGGACGACAAAGAGTTTTCCCTTAACTGCTATGATGAAGATGCGATTAGACCATATAAAGAGGAAATAGAAGGGATTGTCTCAAAAAGACAACTTGATGCTTCCGATGATTGGAAAGCTTTTGGAGAGAAGCTATCCGGTGAAACCATTCCGGACTTTGATATAGAGGTTTATCAAAAAGAATACATGGATGCAGAAGAGGATGCAAAAATGGGAACGCCTTTTGGGAAATTCATAACCGCGGCATTATCCCAGAAAAGCATGGTGACTAACAGGATCTACGAATCAAAGAGTATGCTTGCAGGTGTTTCTATCGATTATAAAGTTGATGGGTTTAAAGGAATAAGAGACTTTGCACTTTTATTGAAGCGAGAAGAAAACGAGATTATTAGGGAATTGATAGAGCATTAGTTATCTAAAGAAAATGTTGATGATTGAAATCACTAAAGCATTAATAGATCATAAGATTCCTAAAGAATAAACATTAAAGACAACAAAAATTGTAAAGCCTTGATTCAGCATTAAGTATTAGAGAAAAAAGGCTGGACATAATGAACTTACATAGAGGTGGGTTTAAGAAATGACAAAGAAAAGACGTGTATTAAATTTCCTGACGGGAACAATAATGATTGCAGCGGCTGTAGCATTGGCG
>CADBSP010000058.1 GCA_902797405.1 uncultured Eubacteriales bacterium
CAGCAATGGCTATCAATGCTGAAGGTAAGACAGAAGATGCTGACCTCCTGGCAGGTTGCACCATGGGCCATATGCCTGTATTCGTAGAAGCTCTCTCCAACGCATTCGACAACACAGTTGATGCAGGCGAAGGCGCAGCTAAGGTTGGCGTAGGTGTTATCACATCTGCTTCCAATTCAAAGAGCGAAACAGAGGATGAAGAAGGACAGGTTCAGTTCTATTCATACTATGGCTATTCCGCAGTTGACGAAGCCGGAAAGATCACTGCTTGCGTAATCGACAGCGCACAGATCACAGCTGCAATCAGCGAGGGTAAGGCAGTTGCTCCTACAGAAGTTAAGACAAAGAATGAACTGAAGGAAGAATACGGTATGCAGAAGGCATCCGGCCTTGAAAAGGGCGAATGGTATCAGCAGGCTGAGCACCTTGCAAATTACCTGGTAGGTAAGGACAAGGCTGAACTCGGTGGACTCGAATTCGATGCTGACGATAAGGCTACAGATCCTGACCTCCTGGCAGGTTGCACCATGGGTCACCTTACAGACATCGTTGCTTCCGTAATTGCAGGTATCCAATAATTAAAAGATTATTAATATCCGCATATAATGCGTAGAAGAAATGAAACATAAGGCGTTTATATTATTAATAAGCTTTATACTTACTACCACAGCTCTTTTATCGGGCTGTGGTAGTTTTCATGGAGAAGAAAATGCCGGTACCGATTCAGGATTGGAGAGATTCTCCGATGTGTATTTCGATGCCTTTGATACCGTAACCAGTGTGATTGCTTATTCCGAATCTCAGGAAGCATTTGATGAAATGAGTGATGAGATACATAAGCATCTAATGACATACCACAGGCTATTCGACATATATAAAACCTACGAAGGAATTAATAACGCCAGGACCATAAATAAAAATGCCGGAGAGGAACCTGTTCCCGTTGATCCGGAATTAATCGAACTGGTGGAGCTTGGTAAGGAACTATATGAAGTGACAAACGGCAAGGTTAACATCGCCATGGGAGCTGTTCTAAGTCTATGGCACGATGCCAGAATAGCTGCAGAGGAAAATCCGGAGGATGCCTATATTCCGGATATGGAAGAACTTAAAGAAGCTTACAAGCATTGTAATATAGAAGATGTTATAGTGGATAAGGAAGCTGGAACCATTTTCCTAAAGGACCCTGAGATGGCCCTGGATTTAGGTGCCATAGGTAAGGGCTTTGCTGTAGAAAAAGCGGTTGAGAAGATGGAGGACCTTGGATACTCTAATTTCGTTATCAGTGCAGGAGGAAACGTTAGGACCTCCGGTAGTAAGGCCGACGGTTCACCTTGGTCCATAGCCGTTCAAAACCCGAACCTGGACGATGAAGAATATATCGATATCCTGGAGATGACAGGAGGTTCTCTGGTAACCAGCGGAGTCTATCAAAGATTTTTTGAATATGATGGCGAGAAGTATCACCACATAATAGACCCGGATACCCTAATGCCTTCAAGCAGATATCTATCTGTATCCATCGTAACAGATGATTCGGGACTTGCCGATGCGCTTTCAACAGGCGTATTCAATATGGAATTGGAGGAGGGACAGGCGCTAATCGAATCTATGGAAGGCACCGAAGCTATGTGGGTTCTTCCTGACATGAAAATTGTAGAATCCAGCGGATGGAAATCGTGAAACAAATCTGTTTCTGTGCTATAATTTAGCCATGGAACTACTAAGCATGAATTTATCAGAAATAGAAGCAGCTGTTAAGGAACTGGGTCTACCGGGATTCAGGGCCAAGCAGCTTTTTGATTGGCTTTATAAAGGGGTTAGGGACTTTGATGAAATGAAGAATCTTCCTCGCGACGTAAAGGATGTGCTTAGTCATAATTTTTCCATCGCATCACCTAAGGTTCTTAGAGAGCAGATATCACGGGAAGACGGAACCAGGAAGTATTTGCTGGAATTCAATGACGGAAATGGAGTTGAAACCGTGTTTATGAAATATAAATACGGAAACTCCATATGCGTTTCCTCTCAGGCGGGATGCCGCATGGGCTGCAGGTTCTGTGCCTCTACCATTAATGGACTAAACAGGAATTTGACTGCAGGTGAAATACTGTCGCAGGTTTTGACAGTGGAGAGGGAAGTGAGA
>CADBSP010000059.1 GCA_902797405.1 uncultured Eubacteriales bacterium
CAGGCCCAGCAAAAACCTCCACAGGGGCAGGGCGTCAAACCGGGCTTTACTTCAGGCTCTGGAGCAGGCACCTATAATAGTACCCAGGGTGCTAAAAAGGGCGGCAGCAGAATGGGTTGCCTCATTCTTATCGTTGCTTTGGTTTTGTTTTTCCTGATTTTTAGGATGATGAGACCTGCAGGAAATACTACAAATACAAACAATAACAATTCATCCTCCGGTTCATCAACAACTACAACACAGCAAGGTGGTACATCAACCAGTTCCAATAATTCAGGATCATCTACCACCGGCACTTCAACTACCGGCGGAAGCTATGGCTTTGGTGGATTAAATAGTAGCAATTCCGGAAACAACGGTAGCCTGTTTGGTGGAACATCCACAACAGGTGCTTCAGTTGCCGCAGGAAGCGGATATTCCACGGGATGGCAACTTGCATCCAATAATGGTAGCGTAAACACTAATACAGCGACAGGTTCAGGAATCAGGGATAAATATACAACTATTAAAGGTAATGGACAGGATGAAATAACCCTCATGATTTACATGTGCGGTACTGACCTGGAATCCAATTATGCCATGGCGACCAGGGACCTTCAGGAGATGCTGTCATCCACACGTACAGATAAGGTTAAGATTGTTCTCTTTACCGGTGGCTGCACTAGATGGCAGAACGATGTCATGTCGAATGGGATAAACCAGATATATGATATTACTCCTTCCGGACTTAGAAGAATAAATGACAATGCAGGTACGTCTTCCATGACGAGCCCTGATACATTGGAAGCCTTTGTTAAATGGGCCAATGATAATTATCCTTCCAACAGAATGGCCCTCATTTTCTGGGATCACGGCGGTGGTTCCGTAAGCGGCTATGGCTATGACCAACGTTATCAAAGAGCAGGGGCTATGTCACTTACCCAAATTAACAAGGCTCTCACTAACGCAGGAGTAAAGTTCGACTTTATCGGCTTTGATGCATGTTTGATGGCAACTGCTGAGACTGCCATCATGGCTGCCAATCACGCAGACTATATGATTGCCAGTGAAGAAGTGGAACCTGGTATCGGATGGTATTATACTGAATGGCTAAACGAACTATCCAAGAATACTTCCATGCCTACCGTCGAACTTGGAAAGAAGATTATCGACGATTATACATTAAGATGTCAAAGAGAAACTCCGGGCCAGGATACAACTTTGTCGATAGTTGACTTGGCAGAGGTTCAGCATACTCTTCCGGATTTAATTGCCGCATTTGGCGCGGAAACATCTTCTCTAATTGAGAACGGTAATTACCAGCTGGTTTCCAAGGCTCGTTCCAGCAGCCAGGAATTTAGTAGGGAGAGTAAGATTGACCAAATCGACCTGGCTCACTTTGCTCATCTATTGGGGACACAATCAGGAAAAGATCTCATCCAGGGAATCATGAGTTCTGTAAAATACAACAGAACATCCAAGGGAATGCCTAACGCATATGGTCTATCTCTGTTCTTCCCGTATAGAAGACCGTCCTATATCGATGTGATGACAGATGCATATAAGGTTCTTGGAATCGATGATAAGATGGCAAAGGCGCTGAAGCAGTTTGGACAGGTTCAGGTAAGTGGCCAGGCTTCATCAGGTGGTTCATCGTCACCGCTTTGGTCGCTCCTTAATAGCGATGGAAATGGTGGTTGGTCCAGCGGCTCTAATTATGGTTCCGGCTATGGCTCCGGTTCAGGCTCCGGATCTTATGGCGGGACAATTAGTTCAGGTGATTTGAATGATCTTTTGGGATTGCTTCTAGGCGGCTCTGCATCAAGCTCCAGCTATGAATCCTATGGCATTCCTGGATTTGGTGGAAGAAGTGCAAACTTCATGACTGAGGATACCTTGGATCAGGAAGTTCTGGCAAAGTATATTTCCGAGAACATAATGAATGCTGATGACTTTGTTTGGAAGGAAAACAAAGATGGATATGCATCGATTCAGCTTACAGATGAACAGTGGTCCAATATAACGTCTGTGGAAATGTCCATGTATTATGATGATGGTGAAGGTTATATAGACCTAGGCTTGGACAATATCTATGATGTAGATGCCGATGGTAACCTTCTTCCGGTTGTTGATAACAGTTGGATTTCCATAGACGGTCAGCCGATTGCTTATTATCATCTCTATACATATGATTCTGCTGATAGCGATGAATACACCATAGTGGGACGTTCACCGATTATGCTTAATGAACAAAGAGCGGATCTCATTCTGGTCTTTGATAATGAGAAGCCGGAAGGCTATATAGCGGGTGTTCGATATACATATCCTGAGGGAGAGACAGAGACAATAGCAAAGGCACAGGAAAGCCTGACCGAAGGCGATAAGATAGACTTCCTTTGCGATTACTATGGATATGACGGATCCTTTAAGGACAGCTATTTCCTGGGCGACCAGTATGTAGTCGGTGCCGACCCATCAGCAATAGAAATATCAAACACGATAGTTGGTGATGACATCCTGGTGACATACAAATTCATGGATATCTTTGGTGAAACCTATTGGACACCTGCCCTTAAGTAGCTCAATCGGTTAGCACAATAATTCAAACGGGTAATACTAATAGATTGGAATACCAATAGATTAGGAATACTAATAGATTAGGAATACTAATAGATTAGGAATACTAATAGATTGGAATATCAATAGTTCAGTAATACCAATAGATTAGTAATACCAATAGGTTAGTAATACCAATAGATTAGTAATACCAATAGATCAGTAATACCAATAGATTAATAATGAGGACATGCTAAGCAGCGTGTCCTCTTTTTAAATTCATAAATTGTAATAAAATGGGAAAAACGTTCCTTTTTTTGATCAAACTGAAGAAAAATGTTAAACTTTTTCATTTTTTTTAGCAAAAGAGGAACGTTTTTACTAGTATTTTACAATTCAATAGAGGTTCAATAATAGTAGGGAGAATAAACGAGGATAAAGGAGGATAAAGGAGGATAAAGTAAGGATAATTATAATCGTGTCAAGTAATCATAGATAAATGTCAAGTAATTAAGCAATATAGTAATCAAAAATTGATCAGAAATGGATGTCAAGCAATCAAAAATATATGTCAAGTATTTTTACTTGACATTGGTGTTATGCTGGTGTATAGTATGTTGGTGCGATAATGACAAGTATTTTTACTTGACAGAGTTTATCGGGTCGCTTATCTGACACTAGTGACATAAGTGACATATAGAATAATTATTTAGGGGAAGAATCATGGATAGAATCGCTGAAACCAGCATTTTGTTCGATATATATGGAGGGCTTCTCTCGGAGAAAAAGAGGGAGGTTATGGAACTCTATTATGAGGAAAACCTAAGCCTTTCTGAGATAGCAGAAGAGCAGGGTGTATCTCGTGCAGCTGTTCACGATGCTTTAAGAACAGCTGAAAAGAACCTAAATGATTACGAAGCAAAACTGGGTCTGGAAGCTGACTATATAAAAAGACAAGAAACAGTAAAGGCACTTAGAAATGAAATCTTTAAGCTTGTCGCCATACAGGAATCGGAATATGCAGCACTTATTGAACAGGCTTCCGGAGAAAAAAAGCCTGCTTCAGCAAAACACGTGAAAAAGCCTGCTTCAGCAAAGCATATAAAAAAGTCTGCTTCAGCAAAACACATAGAGAAGATAGAAAAACTATTATCTAATTTAGAGGAATAGTAAAGAATCTTTTGTATAACAGGTAGTAATACACTTTAGAAAACGTGATAAATCGAGTTTTCTAATCGAGTTTTAAAACGAGGGAATAATATGGCATTTGAAAGCCTATCTGACAAACTACAAGAAGCCTTTGATAAGATAAAAGATAAAGGCGTAATCGAGGAAAAAGATATTGACGATGCGATGAGGACGGTTAAACTGGCCCTCCTGGAAGCAGACGTTAACTTTAAGGTTGTAAAAGAATTCGTGGCTGATGTTAAGGAAAAATGCCTTGGAGCAGAAGTCATGAAGAGCCTTACCCCCGCTCAGCAAATCATAAAAATCGTTAATGCCGAACTAGTCGACTTGATGGGAGGAACGGGGAGCAAACTCACCTATGCACCATCCGGATTCACTACAATCATGATGGTCGGACTCCAGGGTACAGGTAAGACAACCACATGCGGTAAGCTTGCCAATTATCTAAAGCAGGTCGGGAAGAAGCCGATGATGGCAGCCTGCGACGTGTACAGGCCTGCTGCTATTGATCAATTGGAAGTAGTGGGTAAGTCAGTTAATACTCCCGTTTATACCAATCGCAGCATAAACGACCCTGTCAGAATCGCGCTGGAGGCTAAGGAAGAAGCCGAGAGATTGGGATTAAACGTATTAATCATAGATACCGCCGGTAGACTTCAGATAGATGAGGCTTTGATGGAAGAACTGGCGAATATAAAAAAGGCTGTTAAGCCACATGAAATTCTTCTTATCGTAGATGCGCTTACCGGTCAGGATGCCGTAAACGTTGCCACGGGCTTTAATGAAAAACTTGGTGTCGACGGAATCATCATGACAAAGATGGATGGTGACTCCAGAGGCGGTGCGGCTCTTTCAGCAAAGAAGGTTACAGGTAAGCCAATTAAGTTCATGGGTACCAGCGAAAAAATGGACGGTTTGGAACCCTTCCATCCGGAACGTATGGCCAGCAGAATCCTGGGCATGGGGGACCTTCTTACTTTGATAGAAAGGGCAGAAGCCGCTTACGATGATGAGCAGGCAGCCATACTGGAACGTAAAATCAGAAAGAACCAGTTTACCTTGGATGACTTCCTGGAGCAGATGGGTCAGATAAACAATATGGGTGGCCTTAGAAAGATAATTGAAATGCTCCCGGGAATGGGTGGACAAAAAGTGTCTGATGAAGAGATGGAGAAGGGTGAGAAGGAATTCAAGCAGATGGAAGCCATCATCCAATCCATGACCAAGGCTGAGAGGAATAATCCGAACATACTGGATGCAAGCAGAAGAAAGAGAATTGCTGCTGGCTCCGGACAGACAGTAAACAAAGTCAACCAGCTTATTAAGAAGTACGAAGAAGCAAAGAAACTAATGAAAAAATTCTCTGATCCAAAGGCGATGAAGAGAAACCCGATGTTCAGAGATTTATTAAATTAATAAAGTGAAGTTACAGGTAGGCGATTCAAGTAAGCCGACCTTAAACAGAAAGAGAGGAAAGAAAATGGTAAAAATCAGACTTAAGAGAATGGGCGCACATAAGAAACCATTCTACAGAATCGTTGTTGCAGATTCCAGAAACGCTCGCAACGGAAGATTTATCGAAGAAATTGGATACTACAATCCTTTGACAGAACCACCTGTTATCAAGGTTGAAGGTGAGAGAGCAGAGTATTGGCTCAGCCAGGGTGCTCAGCCTACAGATGTAGTTAGAGCCCTTCTTAAGAAGTCCGGCGTAGGTAACGGCAAGGCAGCAAAGGCTGAAGCTCCTGCTGTAGAAGAAGCTGCAGAGGTTGTAGAAGAAGCAGCAGAAGTTACAGAAGAAGCTGCAGAGGTTGTAGAAGAAGCTACTGAAGCTGTAGAAGAAACAGTGGAAGCTTAAGAATAATTAAATAATAGTCATACTTAATAGTGTATTGGAAAAGGTGATTTGTAATGACTAATCTGGTAGAAATGATTGCCAAAGCATTGGTGGATAACCCCAATGAGGTTAAGGTTACCCGCATGCAGGATGAATCAGGAGACACCATAAGGCTCCAAGTAGCATCTCCGGACATGGGTAAGGTGATAGGAAAGCAAGGTCGCATAGCCAAGGCTCTTCGCACTGTAGTTAAGGCTGCAGGGGTAAAGGACAATCAGAACGTTAATGTAGAGATTGTATCTGATGAGGAAGTTGCTAAGGAAAGTAGTGTTGCGACTTCAGCTGAATAATCATATTTTGATTGCTATATAAATAGGGCGGCTCATGGACGGGCCGTCCTTAATGGTTTTAATAGAGAGTGATTGTTTGGAATAGAAATACGAAGAAACATATTGTTTGGCATGAGAGAAGAATTGATTATAATAGGTGAAATAGTAAGTGCGGTTGGTATAAAGGGAGAAGTTAAAGCAAAGTGCTTTTCGGAGAGTCCTAATAGGTTTAAGAAACTCTCGGAGATTATTTTATGCCGCGAGGGTGAGAATGACAAAAACCGCGAGGGTGTAAATGTAATTCGCTACAAATTAGAGTCTTCCCGTGCCATTGGTCATATGGTAGCTATAAAACTAAAAGATATCCAGGATAGGAATGAAGCGGAAATGCTGATCGGCTATAAAATATATATATCCGAAGATCAGTTGGAGAAGCTACCTGAAGACACTTATTATGTAAGGGATTTGATAGGCCTAAATGTCTTGGATATAGATGATAATAAAGTTGGAAGAGTTATAGACGTCCTCCAAAACACAGCTCAGGATGTATATGTAATAAAGAGAGAAGTGGGTGACGGTCCGGATATTCTGGTTCCTGCAGTGAAGGAATTCGTAAAGGAAGTAAACGTTAAAAGCGGGTTTATAAAAATAGCATTTATCGAAGGAATGATTTAGCAAAGCTACTAATTGTCTTTCGAACATAAATTGTCTTTCATCATAGAATTGCTTTTCGACCATAGAAATTGCTTTTCGACCATAGAAATTGCTTTTCGACCATAGAATTGCTTTTCGACCATAGAATTGCTTTTCGACCATAGAATTGCTTTTCGACCATAGAATAATTATTGCAAATGGAAATATATTAATTAAATAATTATTAATAATAAAAAATGAAGATTAACATTCTAACCATTTTTCCGGAAATGTTTTCGCCGCTTACCGAAAGCATTTTGGGCAGAGCTATAGAAAATGGCATTCTGGAATTGAACATTATTGATATTCGTGATTATGCTGCCAATAAGCATAATAAAACCGATGACTATACTTTTGGTGGAGGTCAAGGCATGGTTTTCCTGCCACAACCGGTTTTTGATGCAATGAAATCTCTAAATATCGGAAGTGGAAGAAATATATATTTATCTCCAAGGGGAAGAATGCTTGATAAGGGTTTTGCAGAGGAACTTGCAAACGAGCATACAAATGATGGTGAAATTACTCTTCTTTGCGGTCATTACGAGGGAGTGGATCAAAGAATACTGGATTATTGGAACTTCGAAGAGGTATCTATTGGAGATTATGTTTTGACCGGAGGGGAACTAGCAGCGATGGTATTGATTGATACCTTTGCCAGACTGATTCCGGGAGTCCTCGGAACTGAGGAGTCAGCAACAGAGGAATCAATATATTCCGGTCTTTTGGAACACCCTCATTATACTCAACCCAGGAATTATGAGGGAATGGAGGTTCCGGAGATACTCTTATCTGGAAATCACAGAGCCATTCATTTATGGAGATTCGAGGAAGCCTTGAAACTGACCAAGGAGAGAAGACCGGAGATGTTTACAGACTATCTAAATACTCATTTTTCTGTTGAAATCAGGGGAAATAAGCGAAAATTGGTGGATCCAACCGGAGAATTGGAGAAAGATGAGCTAAAAGTCTTGGAAAAATACGCAAAATGATGTAAAATACTTAAAAAGGGAACCACAACATAGGGCAGTCTAAGCCAGGACAGTGGAGTTGGGAAACACAATTTATGGGGAAACTAAGAAATACAGTTTTAGTACTATTCGTTCTTCTGCTGATTACTTTAGCAGTTATTATTTACGTTGTCCCCAGTGTAACCGGAATGCTGGTGGAAACATATCCTGCTGAATATGGAGAGTTATCAATTTATGATGACACCACAGGATATTTTTTGCGTAACGATACTGTATATGCCGCAGAGTCCGGTGGAGAAGTTAACAAGCTCTCTCAGGAAGGTGACCTTCTTAGACCTTTAACTACGGTTTGTGAGGTTACCGGTTCAAATGACTCTGATGATTCCAGCAATGTAACCGATGGAAGCGGAGAGTTGGTCGGTACAGACAGAGCTACAGAAATAAAAAACAAAATTGCTTCCAGGATGAAGAAAACATCCGATAATAAAATAGAGTCGGGGGGAATACTATCCTTCTTTGTTGATGGTTATGAGTATTCCATGATTCCTGAACGTGCATCCAGTCTTAAAAAGGCTGAACTGGAGGAAACCAGTCAGAATGATGTTACAGAAGTAGGGAATACAGTAAGATCAGGATATCCTCTTTTCAAAATAATTGGAAATAATGGATGGAAGCTTATCGCCTATATTCCAAAGGATCATTTGGATCAATATGAAGAAGGAGAGAAGGTGGATGTAACCTTTTTTGAGAAGGATGATTCCAATGAAAAGGAATTTGTAGATTTGTCGTCTAAAGATCCTCTCTTCAACAAAGTTGAGATGCTTGTTGACACAAAGGGGAGTGAAGGGGATTATGGAAAGCTGGTCCTAAGATCCACACGTTTCTTTGGTGGAATCGGAAAGTACAGAGTTGCATACTGCCGCATAGTTTCTCAGGATGTAAGCGGCCTGATAATTGAAAACGAAAGTATCGTAACAGAAAATGGGGTAACCGGCGTATATGTAAAGAATAAAAAAGGCAAATATGATTTTGTTCCAATCCTAATCTACGGAAGCGATGATACTCACACGGTAATAGCGAATCAGTATTTCTATGATTCAAAGGGCGAATATACCAGGACTCTGGATCCATTTGACGATGTTCTTAGGACACCCAGAACCCAAGAAGAGGGAGAATGATAATTGTCATTTAGGCGTGTGATAAAAATATCTGTCAAGGCGGATTAGAATAATAAAGGAATTTCAAATGTCTATAAAGGATAATGTTGAATATATAAGTAAAAAGAAGAATGAAGCAGCTGAAAGAGGTGGGCAAAAGGGTGACGAGGTGCTCTTGGTCGCTGTCACCAAACTTCATAGCCCGGATGAGATTAATCAGGCCATTGATGCAGGTATAACTGACATAGGTGAAAATAAGGTTCAGGAAATCCTGGATAAATATGATAGGGTAAAACCCGTTAAGTGGCATTTGATTGGCCACCTTCAGACCAACAAAGTAAAATATATCATAGATAAGGTTGAACTAATTCATTCGGTTGATTCTTTCAAGCTTGCAAAAGAAATAGAAAAACGTGCGTCAGAGCATGATAAGATTATGGATATTCTGGTACAGGTTAATCCATATGAAGAAGAGAGCAAATTCGGTATAGAACCTGATAAGGTTGAAGAATTGATTTCGGATATAAAGGAGAATTGTCCTCACATTAGGATAAAGGGAATGATGTGCATAGCGCCGTTCTTTGATGAACCGGAGGACACCAGACCGGTGTTCCGCATGGTTAAGGAAATGTATGATAAGCATAGCGATTTTAGCATATTGTCCATGGGGATGAGTCACGATTTTGAAGTAGCCATTGAAGAAGGTGCAAACTTAATCAGAGTAGGCACATCGATCTTTGGGAATAGAGATTATCGAAGCGAAGAGAGGTAGGAAAATGGGATTCACAGATTCTTTCAAAAAAGTAATTGGTCTTTCAGAAATCAGCGATGATGAAATCGTAACGGAAGAGGAATTACAGTTAGAGAAGAGAAAAATCGAAAAGGAGATAAAACCTGTTCAGTTTCAGGTTAGCTCAAATTCAAGTAATAATGCCCAAGCCTATGGAAGTGGAAGAGCTAGTGCTTCCTCCAGGTCGGGAGAAAAGAGGTTTTCAGTGACTGGAACAAATTCATTAAAACTTATTTTGATAGAACCAAACAGCTTTGATGAATGCCCTAAGTTGGTTGACAGTTTGAAATCCCGTAAGCCTATTATTATTAATCTGGAGAAGCTGGAAACGGAAACAGCCAGAAAGATTTTTGATTTCCTGAGTGGTGC
>CADBSP010000060.1 GCA_902797405.1 uncultured Eubacteriales bacterium
AGTTCCTCACGGTATTTGTTCAGTGACCAATTGCAAACAAGTGAATTGAAGTTTGCGGCTTCGGGTCCTAACATACCCATGGAAGCGTACATAATCGGTCCACCGCCGTATTCATATGACAGGTTTTCCACTTCCTCAACATTATAGAAGCTGTTTTCGAAGATATCTCTTATCTTCCCCATGAATCCTTTGGCTGCCTCGTTCTCACCTGTGGATGAAAGTGCAACCAGTTCTTCCTTCTTTGTTAGATTCATCGCTGTATTGGCCAAAAGATGAATCTTGCAATCATTTTCATTTTTCTCAATCCAGAAATCGGCATCAAATGCTCCTGTAATTGCTGCCACCATTCCCACTGTCTCTTCTGTCAAAAGTCTGAGTTTTAATCTTTCGTTTTCATCAAGACCTACATATTCGGAAAACTTTTCAGCTTCTCTAAGGGCTTCTTCTCTGCCTCTTCCTGCAGATCCAACTTTGATAATATCTGTCTGCATAATGTTTATCCTTTCTGTGAAGAACTCTGTCGTTGTAATAGACTTGAATTTATTTTATCACATCTAATTAATAACTACTAATTCAAAATCAAATCTATTATAAAACCCCTTGTCCAACAAATGTCCAACAAAGGGGTTTTTTATATATATATTTTTTGCTATTTTTTTCTAAACCTAAATGGCGTTTTCCCTTTTACTTAGCTACGCTTCTTAAAGTCTTCCTTAACGCTATCCAGGATAGATTCTCTAATCGAGCCACAAGCCCTAAGCTCTGTCATGGCTTCTGTTACAGCCATGTAGTTGGTGCTGATACCGACATCATCATTGTGGAAGCTTGCGGCTCTGCTCGCCCTAATTCCCAGCCTTCCGGCTTCGCTTACAGCATCAATATTGGCACCCAGGAAGATGAACTCCCATCCATATTTCTCCTGCTGACGCTCAATCATTTCCTTAACCCTTCTATAAGTGTACTCTCTGCTGGCGTTTTCCATGCCGTCCGTTGTGATTACAAACAAGGTCTTGGACGGAACGTCCTCTTCACGTGCATATTTGTGTACATTCCCAATGTGGTGAACTGCTCTTCCAATTGCATCCAAAAGCGCGGTGCATCCTCTAACAAAGTATTCCTTTTCCGTAAGCTTCTCAACCCTATTGATTGGAACTCTGTCATGGATTACTTCATGATCATTATCGAACAAAACCGTCGACCAGATGACCTCGCCCTCTTCCTTTTTCTGTTTCTCCAAAGTGGAATTGAATCCGCCAATAGTATCCGCCTCAAGCCCTCCCATGGAGCCACTTCTATCCAGGATGAAAACAACTTCAACCAATCCATTATTCTTTGTTTCCTTAGCATTCTTCTTCATATCCTTACCTCCTCAAATACTTCCTTTGATTTATCCTGAGGTAAGGATAGCAGCTTCAAAAACAAAAATGGTCGCCCGGAGGGCGACATTTTTAGGCTCCCAGCAAAGGCTGGTCGTAGTCGAATAATATGCAGTTAATTTCCAAAATGTCGGTAATGTGGTTTTCCAAACAATACTTCATTATGATATCGAATTCATTGCTTCTGGAAAGCGTCATCCCCGCACGCCCGAGAAGATCCAATGTTTCATCCAGACTTAATTCCAGAGCGATTGCAAAGGCCAAAACCGTTCGTTTGGAAGGGCTATAGTCAACATTGCTCTTTATCTTGGAGAATAGTTTTCTGTCAATGTTTGCTTTTTTATACACATCCACATCCTTTAATCCCTTGCGATCGATGATGCGGAATAAATGCTCCTGGAATGTTTGACCTTTATTCTTTATCATGTCATCGATTGAAATGCCATATGTCATCATTGCTGCCGGTTCAACAGGCGCGGATGACATTTCCTCGAAATCATTGAGGTCAAAGTCAATCTCCATGAGCTTGGATTCCTCTTGAGCCTCTATGATGTCGTAGAGGGTAAAGTTTTCCTCCGGAGCTTTTGGCGAGAAACTTGGGCGGGTTTCCTCGACCTTCAATTCTTCTCTTTGTTCCTCTTTTTTTGCTTCTGGTTTAGGTCTAAATAGCTTTTCCCAACGCTCTTTCAAAGGTGCCGATGATTGATTGGAAATGCGATGATCATGAGGCACAACCTCATTTTCCGCAATCAATTCCGTGACATCATTAAACAGCTTCCCGGAGAGAACGAAAGCCTCCTTATCGTAGACCACCATGTAGATAGTCATATCGTTTTCAAAAAGGAAGTTGCTTATCTCTGAAATCGCAATTCTGAGCGCCAGGTCCTTCGGAAACCCGTATGTTCCAGTTGCAATCAAAGGAAATGCAACGGACTCGCAGCCATTCTCCTTCGCCAATTCAAGCGAATTCCTGTAGCATGAAGCAACTGTCTCAGCCTCGCCTTGATTTCCATCTATCCATACCGGTCCCACCGTATGAATAATATATTTGGCATTAAGCTTAAATGCAGGAGTAAGTGCCGCATGACCGGGAGACATCCGTCCTATCTTTGTTCGCTCCGCGAGCAGTTCCTCCACACCTGCGGCATTATAAATAGCACTATCGACCCCGCGCCCATAAGCAACCTCCGGGTTCGCAGTATTCACAATAGCATCCGCCACTACCCTGGTAATATCATTACGAATAATCTCTAAAGGCATTAACTATACCTCCGTGTATATCATTCCATTCTTTCCCCTGTCTGACCGCATAAGAGATATGTGATCCACAGTCATAGAAACATCGTGGATAATATCCGCGTAGTCATTTGGAGATAAAGGCATCACACTCTCCGGTTTTCTAATCAGCGTCACATGCGGATTAAATCTCTTTCTATCGAAGGGAATGTCATTCTCAGCCAGTCTTCTCCTTAGAATTCTGGCGAGAGTCTCCAGCTTATCGCTCTTCTTCATACCTGCCCACCAAAGATTCCCGAAAGAACCCATGCCATCAAGCGTAATATCAAAAGGAGCAATCCTTATCTCTTCAATAACATCCTTAACAAAATCAGGATCACCATACTCGCCAATAAAAGCAAGAGTAAGATGCAGATTCTCAGGCTTGGTGAAATTGCCTCTCACTCCCTGCATCTTCATCTTATCCTGCACCTCAATCAGCGCATCCTTTATTCTTTTATCAAAATTAATTGCAATAAATAGTCGCATTTGACGCCACTTTATAATTTTTTGTTTACTGTTTAGTTATATTTATTCTATAACGTTTTTTCAGTTTATGGAAGTGGTAGGAATTCATATGAGTTTATAATTAAACTTTATCAAAAACCGGGCAACTAATGTGCCCGGTTTTGACTATACGTCTATTCAATTACTTTATCAATTACTTTGCCACTTAAGGCGTCAATCTGATAAGAATACTTTTGATTATCGTGTATGGTCTCATTGACTATTTCGTGTGGTCGTGTTTTCTCTGATAAATAATTACAATGATGATTGCTGCAGCGAGTCCTGCGATTGCAACCCAGGTAAGCATATTGTTTTCATCACCTGTCTTAGGCACCTTGGTTGCGGTTTTGCTTCCGCTATTGGTTGCATCCTTGCTGCCGCTTGTATTATTTGTTTTACTATCGCTCTTATCCGTAATATTTGTATCTGTCTTAGTTGCGTCCGGTTTAGTCGGCTTTACAGTTTCTTTTTCTGTATCTGTAGGCATGACTTCTTTATCGTCTTCCTTTGCTTCAGGCTCGAATACTGCGATCAAATTAAGTGGGAATCTTAGCTTAACATTTACGATGCTGTCCTTTGAAAATGTATTTCCGGTGTCTTCATTACGCCATTCCTTGAAGACATAACCTTCATCTGCCTTTGCTCCAATTACGAAGGAATCCCAGATGCCGAGGAATGCGTTTGTGATATTTGACTGGTACGGATGGTCATCATCCAGTTCAGGTTGCTGACCTTCTTCAACGACGTCGATCCTTCCTAATCCTTCTGTATTAACTGTCATCATAGCACGCCAAACACCTGTGAGTTCTACGTCATTTACGATTGGTGTATCAAAGTTAAACAGATTTAATGTCATGGTCTCTACATCAAATAGATTATCTATAGTCGGATTCAAAAACCATCCCAGAAAATCTAGACCGCTATTGTTCTTTGGATCCTCAGGTTTTACAGCCTTCTCACCATGGGCTACTTCCTGTGATTCTACATCTGTTCCGCCATTGGAATTGAAGGTAACCGTATGGGTTTCACTACCCTCTTCCTCAAATACTGCAAGCAAATTCTTTACGCCCGTTACTTTTACGGTTGTGATGCTATCCTTGGAAAATGTTTCGCCTGAGTCAGCGTCTTTCCATTCCTTGAATACATAGCCCTCATCTGCCTTGGCGCCGATAACAAAGGTATCCCAGATGCCTACTACTGCATTTGTCATATTTGACTGGAACGGATACTCGCCTTCGAGCTCCGGCTTTTCGCCCTCATTCACAACGTCTATTCTGCCGGATCCTTCGATGTTTACTGTGAGTGTAGCTACCCACACGGCGGTGAGTTCCACATCCTCTGTAATTGGTGCATCAAAGTCAAATTTATTCGGCATAAAGGTTTCCATATTCACCAAATTGTCGATGGTAGGATTCACAAACCAGCCTAGCAGATTTAAATCGCCATTCTGCATCTCCTTTGGCTCGACAGCCTTTTCACCCTTTGCTACCGTCTGTGGTTCAACAGAGTTTCCTCCGTTTGAGTTAAATGTTACAGTAAATGTTTCTTCATCAGCAAACGCAATCATTTGACCAGGCATCATAGCCATAATCATAAGTGCGATAAGAAGAATGCTTAGTACTCTTATCTTCTTCATTAAAGATCCCTCCTAATATTATTTTATATTATTTTCAAAAATTAAGGGTTATAGGACAAAATTAAGAACATCTCTATTCAATTCTCAGTTTTTCTGAAATCCATCAAGTGAGCCATGTTCAACAATCCACATGTATTGTTGCCATTCCGAGTCCTTTAGAAATACCCTGGCCGCAACATATGGAAGGGCCTTCCCACGCTTGGTTCTCATAATCGCATCGTACTGTTTTTTGTCCATGTGTTCCTGTAAAAATTCTAGTGCCGCATCATCATACACGTGAGATGGGTTACCTCGGTCGTTTGATAAATTCATTTTTGCTCCACCTCTTTTCGCAAAGACTAGTAAAAATCACGTCTTTGCATGACTATAAAAGTCGAAATTAATCTCACTTACAGATGGAGTTTATCACCCCATGTCCAACAAATGTCCAACAAAAAATGCAGGTATTTAAATTTACCTGCATTTTTTATGATAATTTTTATGATTTTTATATTTACCGCATCAATCCCGAATTATTCGTAGTCTTTATTATTAACCCTATCCATATAGGCTTCCGTCAGGCTTGCCCACGAATATTCGCTTAAGTATTCTCCACGGTAAGATTGAATAGTTTCAATGTCACCATCCATAAAGCGATAGAGATCGCAATCAAAGGTTTCGGGTACTACTCTAAGAATTCCTCTTTCCAATTCCAATATCTCCGAAATACCGTATTCGTTGAGCGTGTCCCTTAGACTCCTGATAATCACGTCCAATTGCTTCTGCGCAGGGCGGTCGTACATGCCGTCCTCCCAAAGCGTAGAAAAAATTTCCGCGCGACTCACTCCGCCCTGGCGATCAACCAAATGAGCCAGTAACTCCTTTGCCTTTGCTCTGGCAAAGGTTACAGGATGACCATCAACAAAAACATCAAATTCGCCGAAGGTATGGACTCTAATATGCGGAACCTCTTTTTTATTAGAGGAATAGAAACCCGATCCGGCTTTATTCTTCAAAGCATTGCCATTTTTTCCATTATAACTGTCATATGAAGAAATAAGACGAGCTCGGGCTGACAAGGCGTAGTCAACCTCTTCTTCCAGGCTGCTCTTATCAACGGGCTTAAGTAGATATCCCGAAACATGAAGCTTATATGCGTCGAGGGCATATTGAGAATATCCGGTCAGAAAAATAATCGTGGTTTCAGGGCTAAGATTCTTTATTTTTGATGCCAAGACAAGGCCGTC
The DNA here is from genome assembly GCA_902797405.1 of uncultured Eubacteriales bacterium. Taxonomy (GTDB): domain Bacteria; phylum Bacillota; class Clostridia; order Peptostreptococcales; family Anaerovoracaceae; genus Eubacterium_B. The sequence continues at coordinate 6,021 of CADBSP010000060.1, forward strand.
CATTTCCGGCATACTAATGTCCAGAATGGCAATGTCACATTCATTGTTTTCTAAATAATCCAAAGCCTTCTTTCCTGAATCAAATCCTTCAACTTCAGGAGCATGTTCTATTTCCTTGCACAAGGAAACTATACCATTCAGATTCAAAGGCTCGTCATCAACACAAATAATTCGCATATATTATTTGTCTCCAAAAAATTAGACTTAACTACCAACTTATAGTTTATACAAATCAACAACTTTTGGCAAGGTTTTTTCAATATTGTATAAAATTGGAAGTAATATCATAATTTTCTGCTACATTCCATATATGCAATAAACCGGGTAGAATGTTCCCATAAACACCCAAGGGTTTTCTCCCATTTCAATATGTTCACCAAAGGTCAAATCCGGAATGAACACCTTCACCGATGTGCGTTTAGTCCCTGAAATTACAACACCTTCAGGAGTCGGATTCTTAACAAATTCCTCTACCTTCTGTCTGAAATTTGATATTCCGGTTTCCTTTCCAAAATTATCAAAGAAATCGTTTGCATCTACGTACGATACATGTTCCTGGCACCATTTTATATTGTTCATCTAGACCTCTTCTATTCAACGACTTCAATCTGGCAGGAGCGGAGTGTTTCCAATGCAGCGTTGTGCTTATCCGGTGTTACGCCGGCACAGCAGGTCGGATCGAG
>CADBSP010000061.1 GCA_902797405.1 uncultured Eubacteriales bacterium
TATACTTCTGTAATCTTACCGATTGCGATACCGCAGATAAGACCTGCAATAATTGCCCATGCATACTTCATATCACCAAGCAACTGATTGGAGAGTACGACAGCACAGATAATTACTATGACACCGCTTATATATGTACCCATATTGAGTGCAGATGCCGGGTTTCCACCATCCTTACCTCTTACGAGCATGATACCCAGGATAGATGCCAGGATACCGATTGCTGCGAGGATTAGCGGGAATACTGCGAATGTTGCCTCGCTTGTTCCGTTTACGGAATTTGCTGCAGCAACGGATGCCAGTGTAACTGCGGAAATGATTGAACCAACATATGATTCGAAAAGGTCGGAACCCATACCTGCTACGTCACCTACGTTGTCGCCTACGTTATCAGCGATAACAGCAGGGTTACGTGGATCGTCTTCCGGGATTCCTGCTTCAACCTTACCAACCAGGTCTGCACCAACGTCAGCAGCCTTTGTATAGATACCACCACCTACACGGCCAAAGAGCGCCATGGATGATGCACCGAGTCCGAATCCTGTTACGCACTGTGTAACTGTTGCCAGATCCAGGAGACAGAAGATAAGTCCTACTCCCAAAAGTCCGAGACCTGATACACATAGACCCATAACTGCACCGGATCTGAACGCTACTGCGAGTGCCTTCGGCATACCGGATGTCATAGCTGCGTTTGCAGTTCTAACATTACCCTTTGTTGCAACGCTCATTCCGAAGTATCCTGCTAAAACGGAGAACAGTGCACCAAATACATAGAGTGCAGCCGTTATCCAGCTATGTAGCAGTACTCCAATTGCTACGAACAATACCACGATAACGATGATCATGGTTTTATACTCTCTCTTCAGGAATGCCATGGCACCTTCGTGGATGTATCCGGAGATTTCCTTCATCCTATCGTTACCAACTTCCTGCTTGCCAATCCAGCTTGCCAGCACAAAAGCCACAATAAGGCCAACTGCAGCAGCGGCTGGAGCAATCCAACCTATCATTGAACTATACCTCCTTAATTAAAACACGCCTCGGTTATATTATTACTTTGTAACTACCAGCATAATTAGTGAAACTACGATAAATGCAATAGCGGCAACTACTGTGAGTTTCTTTAGCATTGCTTCGTAAGGACTGCTCTTCTTCTTACCAAAAAGCTGCTCTGCACCGCCAGCTATAGAACCGGACAATCCATCACTGTTTCCTGACTGTAGAAGTACGCTGATAATCAAAAAAATACTTACTAAAGCCATAATTACCATCAAAAATGTTTGCATGTCTTTTCCTCTTTCCCAGGGAAACTTCCCTTATATATATGTAATGTTTAAGTCAACTTAAAGATTTTATCACAGTGAATTGGCTAAATCAAGTAGTTCTGCGAATTTTTCTGGTTCCAAAGAAGCCCCTCCTACCAATGCTCCATCCACGTCTTCCATAGAAAGGATTTCCTGGATGGTGGCAGCTTTTACGCTTCCTCCATACTGGATTCTGACACCTTGTGATACTTCCTCGTCATATATTTCCTTAAGGGTCTCTCTGATCATGGTACACATTTCGCCGGCTTGCTGAGCTGTAGCAGTTTTTCCTGTTCCGATTGCCCAAATCGGTTCATATGCTATAACCATGGATTCCACCCTGTCTTCCGATAAGTCAGCCAGGTCCTTTTCCAATTGATATTTCACGACTTCCTGGGCTCTTCCCTCTTCTCTCTCCTGAAGGTTCTCACCTACACAGAGAATGGGGATTATCTGGCTATCCCAAAACATATGCTTTAGTTTATTGTTAATAGCCTCATCAGTCTCATTGTAATACTGACGTCTCTCAGAATGACCGATTATACAATAATCAACAGGAATTTCCATAAGCATCGCCAAAGAAATCTCTCCAGTATATGCACCTTCGTCTGCAAAATGAACGTTTTGGGCGCCAAGAAACAAATCTGTGCCCTTTATTGCTGCTCTAATAGCTGAAAGCTGTGTAAACGGAGCGCAGATTGCTGCATCCAGATTCTCGGTATCGCGATATAATTGTCCGAATCTCTTAACATATTCTACCGCTTCCTTTGTTGTCTTATACATCTTCCAGTTTCCTGCGATCAAAGGTCTTCTTGGCATATACTTACCTCCATTGCATTTAAAACGTATATGGGATAATCCTTTAATCTAAGAATTATCCCACATTAGTCTTTATATTATCAAAACTTCTTAGATATCCTGAATTACCGCGATGCCGGGAAGCGTTTTCCCCTCCAGGAATTCCAGCGATGCACCGCCGCCAGTTGAGATATGGGTGACCTTGTCAGCAAATCCGAACTGTTCTACCGCAGCGGCGGAATCCCCACCACCTATTACGCTAACGCAGTCGGATTCTGCCAATGCTTTGGCTACCGCCTTTGTTCCTTCAGCAAAGCTCGGCATTTCAAATACTCCCATAGGTCCGTTCCAAACGACCGTCTTTGCTTCCTTTATGGCTGACGTAAAGAGTTCTATCGACTTTGGTCCAATATCCATTCCCATCATATCAGCTGGAATTTCTTCTCTATCGACTGTCTTCTTTTCTGCATCATTACTAAATTCCGATGCACATACCGTGTCCACAGGAAGAAGGAGATTAACACCCTTTTCTTCGGCCTTCTTAATGAGTCCCGCAGCCACTTCTACATGCTCTTCATCCAGAATTGATTTACCGATTTCCAAGCCCATCGCTTTGTAAAAGGTAAACATCATTCCGCCACCGATAATCAAAGAGTCAACCTTCTCAAGAAGATTTTCTATTACCAGAATCTTATCGGAAACCTTGGCTCCTCCCATTATTGCAACAAATGGTCTTTCAGGATTTGAAACAGCATCCCCCAGGAATTTGACTTCTTTTTCAATCAAGAATCCTGAAACCGCAGGTATGTAATCTGCAACACCGGCGGTTGACGCATGTGCTCTATGTGCTGTTCCGAATGCTTCCTGAACAAAGACATCACCCAGGCCTGCTAAGGCCTTCGAGAAATCAGGATCATTCTTTTCCTCTTCTTTTCTAAATCTAAGATTCTCCAGGAGAGCGATATCGCCCGGTTCCAGTTTTTCAACAGCATCAACTACACCTTCGTCAACAACATCATCAGATGCTGCAAACATAATAGGCATGTCAAGCAAGTCGGATAAGCGAACAGCAACTGGAGCCAACGAGAATTCGTCTTTCGGTTCACCCTTTGGTCTTCCCAAATGGGACATCAAAATGACTTTGGCACCTTGTTCGGATAAATACTGAATCGTCGGAAGTGCTGCTTTGATACGAGTATCGTCGGTAATCAAACCTTCGTCATTAAGCGGCACATTAAAGTCGCAGCGAACCAGCGCACGCTTTCCATTCCAATCTATGTCACGAATCGTCTTCTTCATATTATTCACCACATTTAAGAATCAAACCTAAGAAACAAAAACCGCAAATAAACCTCAGAGTAATTACAAGATATGTATGCGCCCTGGTGGAAGGTCTTCCCGAGCCCCGGTTCTTAGCGATTGGCGAGCGGTAGCGAAGACAGAGCTTAGAACCGCTGGCCCGAGGGCTAAGCGAGAGCGGTCCTTCCACAGGGTTGCATACATATCTAAACTAATTCAATCTATTTGGTTTTCTTTGCCGGCTTCTTTGTAACCTTCTTATTGTCAACCTTATACATGTGCTTAATCATCTCGAGAATCTTTGCTGAATAGCCATATTCGTTGTCATAGTATGCGATAAGTTTGAAGAACTTGGAGTTAAGTTCTACGCCTTCCTTGGCATCAAAGACACATGTATGCGGATCGCCTACAAAGTCCAGGGATACGACTTCGTCTTCTACATATTCCAAAACACCCTTCATATTTGTTTCAGATGCTTTCTTCATTGCTGCACAAATTTCTGCATACGAAGTCGGCTTATCGAGTACTACGTTAAGGTCCACGATACTTACATCGGCTGTTGGTACACGATATGAGATTCCTGTCATCTTACCCTGGAGTTCTGGAATTACGAGTCCCACTGCCTTTGCTGCTCCTGTGGTTGACGGAATGATGTTTCCGAATACCGAACGTCCTGTTCTCCAGTCCTTCATGGAACGTGCATCTACAACTTTCTGCTTGGCTGTTGCAGAGTGAATGGTTGCCATCAGACCTTCATTGATTCCGAAATTGTCATTAAGAACCTTACACATCGGTGCCAGGCAGTTGGTTGTGCAGGATGCATTTGATACAACCTTCATGTCCTTTGTATATTCCTTATGGTTTACACCATAAACAAAGGTCGGAGTTTCTTTATCCTTAGCCGGAGCGGAGATAATTACCTTCTTTGCTCCACCGTGAGTGATATGATCCATTGCTGTTTCTGTTGTTACATATGCACCCGTACATTCAACAACGTATTCAACTCCGATTTTTTTCCACTTGATTTTCTTGGCATCTTCTTCGCTAAATACAGGTACCTTCTTTCCGTTAATTAGAAGCCCATCCTTGTATTTATCTACGGGTTTCGGGAATCTACCAAAAGTAGAATCGTACTTTAGCATGTACACCAAATAATCCAAATCTGCATTTCTGATATTTATGCCTGCGATTTGAATTTTTGGATCGTCCATTGCGGCTCTGATAACAACTCTTGCTATTCTACCAAAACCACTGATACCAACTTTGATTGCCATAATTTTATCCTCCATGACTCTTAAAAATTATAACTATACGTTTATAAGGGATTATCCCTTTGATTAACTTTTTGCATCACCTATCAATTAGCTTGTTTATAGGTCAATCGATTATATTTTTTTAATACCTCTTACGCTTGGACGAGGGCAAAATACCTATCGCTTCTCTATACTTTGCGACTGTCCTTCTGGAAATATCTATACCTTCATTATTCAGAATCTCAACTATCTTTTGGTCACTATATGGTTTATTGGGATTCTCCTCTCCTACGATTTCCTTTATCTTGGCTTTGATGCTACTGGATGAAAGGTCGTCCCCGTCGTCGGACTTAACCCCGCTGGTGAAGAAGTACTTCATCTCCAGGACGCCTCTTCCCGTCTGCATATACTTTCCGTTAATTGCTCTGCTTACCGTTGATTCATGAACACACACGTTCTCCGCAATCTGCTTTAGAGTCAAAGGCTTAAGGTAATGCTCACCTTTATCAAAGTATTCCTTCTGGTGCTCCACTATCGCAGTTGCAACTTTTAATATGGTTTGCTTTCTTTGCTCGATGCTCCTAAGTAACCAGACTGCAGAATTCATGCGCTCATTCAGATACTTGCTTAGCTCGGCATCCTTCCCCATTTCTTCCTTCATTGACCCGTAGTACGAACTCACCATCAAAGAAGGGGTACCTGCGTCGTAGTTTGAAATCCTATAGTCAGTTCCGCTTTTTTCAACTACTACATCGGGGATGACGTATTTCACGGTTCTGTCTGAATCATATGCTCTTCCGGGCTTCGGTTCCAGGGATTTGATAATGTCCGTAAAATGTTGAACTTCTTTTTCCGTCTTTCCGAGTTCCTTAGCTATTGCTGTGATTTTATGACATGCAATATCCTCCAGATGATCACATAAGACCTTCTCCAATTCTTTGCTCAGTTCACCCTTTTGACGAAGCTGTATCATCAAGGATTCGCAGAGGGTCCTGGCGCCTACTCCCGGTGGATCGAAGGTCTGTATTATCTCCAGCGTTTCCTCAACTAGCGAAAGCTCGGCATTCATTGTTTCAGCCGCTTCTTCCAATTCTATGGTCAGGTATCCATTATCATCTATGTTATGAATCAAAAACCTCCCGACTGCAGCATGGTCTTCATCCATTTCTGTCAGCTGTAACTGCAGAAGCAGATATTCGATCAAGCTATATCGGAAGGAAACATATCTTTCGTATGAAAAGTCTTGTGCATAGTCTGTATGATAATCTGAAGAGAAATCCATTTCGTAACCGGATTCCGCAACCTTCTCTCTTAGTTCATCAATATTGATATCCGAATTATTGTCTGCTGCATCGGTTTCCCCTCTTTCTCTTTCGACTTCCAGCAAAGGATTCTCCAAAAGTTCATTCTTAATGAACTCATTCAATTCCTCATTATTGTACTGCAATATCTGGATGGCCTGAATGAGCTCAGGGGTCATCGATAGTTTTTGAGTTTGTTCAATTGTCAATTCATATCCTAAACTCATGCAAGTATTATACCATGCTTGATAATTGTAAGCAATTATTGAAGTCTGACATCTTTTCATATATAATTGTAGCGTTAATTTATTTGGACTATTATTTGTTTAATAATCCACTTTTTAGGAGGAAAAAAATGAAAAACATCAGGTTAGCATTTTTAGGACTTGGAACAGTCGGCGGTGGCGCCTATGAGATTCTACAGATGAACAAAGATATCATAGAGGAACGCACAGGCTGCACATTCCAGGTAACAAGGGTTTTGGAGATGAACCACGATAGACTTAGACAGCTTGGACTTGATCCGGAGATTGCTGTAACAGACCCTTCCCTTATTTATAATGCAGACGATGTAGATATAGTAATTGAAGCATTGGGCGGTATCGATTTCCCTGCAGAAATAATGCTTAAGTCATTGGAGAATGGAAAGCATGTGGTAACTCCTAATAAAGCCGCTGTGGCCGCCAACTTTGATAAGTTGTGGGAAGCTGCCGGAAGAGGAAATGCTCAGTTCAGATTTGAAGCTTCTGTAGGAGGAGGCATCCCTGCCCTTACAGCCATTCAGGAAGCGCTTGCTGCAAACGAATTCACTGAAGTAATGGGAATAGTAAACGGGACCACAAACTACATTCTAACAAAGATGAGCGAAGAAGGCTGGACCTATGATGAGGCGCTGGCAGATGCTCAGGCAAAGGGCTTTGCTGAACAGGATCCAACTTCCGATGTCGAAGGAATTGATGCAGCAAACAAACTGTCAATCCTAATGAGTCTCTGCTTCGGAATCTATGTACATCCCGATGACATCCCAAGAGAAGGAATCACAAAAATTACAATGGACGATATCGAAGAAGCCCGTTCTACAGAATGCACGATTAAGTTGATTGCAGGTGCAGAGAAAACCGAAGACGGCGTAAAGTACGAAGTTGCACCGAGATTCATTCCAAACTCTCACCCGCTGGCTGGTGTAAAGAATGAATTCAACGCTATCTATGTCACAGGAAATGCGGTCGACGAAGTGATGTTCTACGGCAAGGGCGCAGGTGCTCTTCCAACGGGAAGCGCAGTAGTCGGAGACATCATCGCAATCGCAAGAGATATGTAAACACCTGAGTATCGCCAGTTAAAGATACTTGAAACTATGATATCGCCATCAAAAGACAATTGAAATCACGATATCTCAATTCAAAGACAATTGAAATCACGATATCTCAATTCAAAGATAATTGAAATCACTGGTATTGCCAATTTAGCAAAAATACATAATAACAATATAAACGGAGGAATGAAATGAGTCTCTTTAATGAATGGAATGATTTGCTACACGGTCAAACAAAAGGAACTATCGACGCCTTTTGGGAAAAATATTCCGATACAGAAACAAAGATTTACAAACACATATTGGCCAACAAAGATGAACACTTAAAAGGTCGTGTCGGCGATTTGGTTGATCAGTTCGACGTGGATAAAGTTATCTTCGTTGGATTCCTGGATGGTGTTCAAAGCAGTCTGAACGGCGAACAGATGGATCTAAAGAAGGTTACCCTGGATACGGAAATTGATTTGGATATAGATTTCGAAAAGCTTTATTTCAACATGCATAAGGCTGACGCTGATTACCTTTGGGGCCTGGAAGAATGGGATGATGTTCTTTCAGAGGAGCGTCGTCAGGAACTCTATGATGAGTATCGTCGTTCCCGCACCGTACATGTTGAAAAGAAGCCGGGAAGGAATGAGCCTTGTCCATGTGGCAGTGGAAAGAAGTATAAGAACTGCTGCATGAAGAAAGACCAGGAAGCTGCACGTGCAAATTAGGATTGCGCTGTATAAATTCCTGCGGAAAAGTTAAACGGAAGGTTTATAGCCTTACATATAAATTACTATATAGCATGCTTACAAAGGTCGTTTATGCAGCAGTTTTCGCAATTGGGTTTTCTGGCGTGGCAGCAGCGTCTTCCGTGGAAGATTAAACTGTGATGGGCCTCGCTCCATCTATCCTTTGGAAGGGCTTTCATGAGCCCTTCTTCTGTTTTTAACACGTCGTCCGCCTTTACTAAGCCAATTCGATTGGCAACTCTAAAAACATGAGTATCTACGGCGATTCTTTGCTCACCGAACCAGACAGAAAGAACTACATTTGCAGTCTTACGTCCGACACCCGGAAGTGTAATTAACGCATCATAATTATCAGGGACTTCTCCCTCATACTCATCCACCAGCTTTTTTGCCAATCCTATTATGTTCCTGGATTTGGTCTTATACATACCTATTGTTTTTATTATCTCTGCCACGTCTTCCGGATTCGCCTTTGATAATTTCTTTGCATTGGGATATTTCTTAAACAGTGCAGGCGTCACCTTGTTAACGCTGACGTCGGTTGTTTGTGCCGACAGCACAACGGAAATTAGAAGTTCAAAGGCATTTCTATGAACCAGCGCACACTCCGCATCGGGATATTCTGCTCTAAGAGCATCTAATACTTTTATTACTTTATCTTTTCTCATGGGAACTATTATACACCATTAATCAAAAAATATATCAATCAATTCGAAGCGTGTTTATAAATATATTCTTACAAGCATGTCTAACAGTAAAATTGTATACAATTTCTTGACTAAAGCCGGCTTCACGTATTATAATCCACTTTGTCTTTATAACAAGTAACTTATTCTATCAATGTATAAACCGTTTAATTCATGAATAACTCATTTTATCCATGAATAAACTGTTTTATAAACAACTCGTTTTGTTGACGAATAGAACGTTTAATTAATGAATCCACTCGCTTTATTAACGAATCACTCGCTTAATTAACGAATAAACCGTTTAACTAAAAATAATAGCTATTCAATATGGAACCCTTAATCAGGTAATGGAATATGGATATATTAAAGCAAATAGAAAACGAAAAAAAAGAAGTAAAGGCCCTTCCGGATAGAATATACGATGAACTTCTGAGAGATATTCTGACCGAGCGGCTTCAGAAAGATACTCGCCTAAACGAGGCTACTCTTTGCAAGATGTACGGTGCCAGCCGCACTCCTGTCAGAGAGGCTTTTCGACGTTTGGAAATGGACGGTCTGGTTGAGTATATTCCAAATCGCGGCGAGTTTGTTAAAGGTTTTAGCAGAACCGAAATCGACGACATGTTGGAGATGCGAGTCGAATTGGAAACCCTGGCTGTTCGTTGGGTTATAGAACGAATGACAGAGGACGAGGAAAAAGAACTCTCTTCTCTCTTTAATTACATGGAATTCTATACAAAGAAAAACGACATCCAGAAGATGATCGATATTAACTACGCATTCCATCGTCTACTCTATAGATACACACACGACAGGCTCCTGGAGCGCACTCTAAACGCCTATCAAATATATACAAACTACACATGCCCTCCCAATTACTTTGCCAGGAATTTCTTGACCAAAGTATTGGAAGAGCATCGTAGAATCTATCGCGCCATCATCAAAAGAGATGTTGAGACTGCTGTTAAAGCAACCAGGCTACACATGGAGCGCACTATTAAGAGAAGTATACAAACCTTATAATACGTTAAACGAAAGCATACTGCCGTCCGATGTTATTGCGACTTCGTTGCCGTCAACTATATCTCCGCGAATCAATTTGGCTGCCAACTCCGTCTCAATATTCTTTTGAATATATCTCTTTACCGGTCTGGCACCATAATTCGGATCATATGCTTCTTTTGCAATAAAGTCCTTTGCCTCTTCCGACAAAGTCAGCTTAATATCATGCTCGGCCAGACGCTGCTTTAGACCTGCCATAGAAAGCACAATGATTTCTTTTATCTGATCCTTTGTTAGAGGACTAAAAATAACTATATCATCCACGCGGTTTAGGAATTCCGGTCTGAAATATAATGACAGCATTGCTTTCACTCTAGCTTTCACTTCATCATCAATATTTCCATCGGAATCGATACTGTCGATTAACTCCTGAGAACCGATATTGCTGGTCATTATAACTATTGTGTTTTTAAAATCGACGGTTCTTCCCTGATTATCCGTAAGTCTTCCGTCGTCCAAAAGCTGAAGCAAGATATTGAAAACATCAGGATGTGCCTTTTCTATTTCATCAAAGAGAATAACGCTATACGGTTTTCTTCTTACTGCTTCGGTTAACTGACCACCTTCATCGTATCCGATATATCCCGGAGGGGCGCCAACAAGTCTGGATACGCTGTGTTTCTCCATATACTCAGACATGTCGATTCTAATCATGTTTTTCTCGCTATCAAAGAGCGATTCAGATAGAGCCTTTGCGAGTTCCGTCTTACCTACACCGGTTGGTCCCAGGAAGATGAATGAACCGATGGGTCTATGTTCATCTTTTAGTCCCGCACGAGCTCTAAGTATCGATTCTGAAACTGCTGAAACACCCTCATCCTGGCCGATTACTCTTTGATGAAGAATTTCTGCTAAGCGAAGGAGCTTCTCTCTTTCGGTTTCAACCAGCTTGGATACAGGTATTCCTGTCCACTGGGATACAACCTCCGCAATCTCTTCTTCACCTACCTCTTCCTTTAGAAGTCTCGGCGCAGAACCCGGAGCATCGTTTTCCATCTTTGCTTTTTCTTCTTCCATCTTTTTTTCTAATTCAGGAAGAGTTCCGTATTTTAACTTGGCCAAGGTCTCCAGATCATAGTTTCTTTCCGCCTCTTCCATCTGGTGGCGTACATCTTCGATTCTCTGTTTGGTTTTCTTAGCTTCGACTATGGCCTGCTTCTCGCTTTCCCACTGGGCTCGCATTGCCTGGCTCTCTTCCTTAAGTTCGGAAAGTTCTTTCTCCAAGCTTTCAAGCCTTGCCTTGGAGCCTTTGTCTTTTTCCTTTCCCAGCGCCTGCTTTTCTATCTCAAGCTGCATGATTTTTCTGGAGATTTCATCCAGTTCTCCGGGCATGCTATCTATTTCCGTTCTGATTCTGGATGCTGCTTCATCCATCAAATCTATCGCTTTATCCGGAAGGAATCTGTCGCTTATATATCTATCTGACATGGTTGCACAGGCTATAAGCGCATTGTCTGTAATTCTTACTCCGTGATGAATTTCGAATCTCTCCTTAAGCCCACGGAGAATTGAAATGGTATCTTCCACCGTTGGTTGATCAACCATTACCTTCTGGAA
>CADBSP010000062.1 GCA_902797405.1 uncultured Eubacteriales bacterium
CAATTATACGACCTTTATACTGTAAAATCAAGTGCATAAACCACTTTATTCATATTTAATATATAAAGGGCTGAGATGCTTCAGCCCTTTAATTATTAATTCTCTTTTTAGACCTATGTAAACGCCTTGTTTTCAGGGCCTATGCCTATTTCCTATTTACTGCAATTCCGGTCTTATGCCCATTTAGATCAAAGGTCTCAAGTCCTGCTCCTTCGTCTGCATTGCTAAGGATCTCATCTGCCAATGTTTCATCCTTGATGTAGTCCTGATGGATTGAAATTGCATTCATTACTTCCTCGTCCCCGTGGACATGAATATCGATTCTATCCATCATCTCGAAGTCATGCTGTTTACGGAGTTGCTGTACCTTAGAGATTAATTCTCTGGCGAGTCCTTCGTTAACGAGCTCATCTGTAAGAGTCGTATCCAGGATTGTGAATACATTATTCTCCATAGCCACAGCGAATCCTTCCTTGGCGCTGATTCTAACATCTACCAGGTCGCGTGTAATTTCAGTATCTTCACCATCCAGGTTAAGAATTGCTTTCTCATTAGATTCCAATTCGGAAACAAATGCCTTTGGATCCGCCTTGGAAAGAGCCTGGCCGAAGGCTTTGATCTTACCGCCGAGAACAGGACCGGCTTCCTTAAAGTTTGGCTTTAAGCTGAAGTCCATATATGTATCCAGGTCATCCGCAAAGACGACATTCTTTACGTTTAGCTCCTCCTGGATTAGCGGTACCAGGTCCTCAATTGTATCTTTGTATTTACCATCAACCAAGATTTCGGAAAGCGGCTGGCGAACTTTGATTCTCTCTTTTTCACGTGTTCCGCGGCCAAGGGTTACCATGGTTCTAACCAGGTCCATACGTTCCTCTACCTGCTCATCGATCAGAGTTTCATCTGCTACAGGGAAGTATGCAGTGTGCACACTGTAATCTCCTGTTAGCTTGGTGTAGATTTCGTCTGCCAGGAACGGCGCAAATGGAGCCATAAGCTCAGATACTCCAACCAGAACTTCATAGGTTGTTGAATAAACAGCCTTCTTATCCTCAGTCATTTCGGAGCCGTAGTATCTACGACGAGCACGACGGATATACCAGTTGGAGAGGTCCTCGCTCACGAATTCAGTGAGTGCACGAACGGTCTTCATATGGTCATATTCGTCCATGAACTCTCTTACGTCCCTAATCAGCTTGTTGTATTTGGATATAATCCAGCGGTCAAGCTCCGGCCTCGCCTCATACGGAACAAATAGATCTTTGATGTTCTCAACGCTTACGTCATCCTGGTCAGCATAGAGAGCAAAGAAATTATATACGTTCCTAAGAGTTACGAAGTATTTACTGATTACATCCTTCAGGCCCTCTTCATCAAATTTGGTCGGTGTCCATGCAGGAGAAACGGAAAGTAGATACCAACGTGTTGCGTCTGCACCGTATTTATCAAAGAGTTCAAAGGGGTTAACCGTATTTCCTCTGGACTTACTCATCTTCTTTCCTTCTTTATCGAGGATGAGATCGTTTACCAGAACGTTTTTATATGGAGCCTGTCCCTTTATAAATGTGGAAATAGCCATAAGAGAATAGAACCATCCTCTGGTCTGATCGATTCCCTCACAGATGAAGTCAGCCGGGAAGAGCTTGCCATTATCCACTTCTTCCTTGTTTTCAAACGGGTAATGCCACTGAGCAAACGGCATGGCGCCGGAGTCAAACCAGCAGTCCATTACCTCAGTTATTCTAGTCATTGGCTTACCGCACTTAGGACATTTTAGGTGAACGTCGTCCACATAAGGTCTATGAAGCTCGATGCTCTCATCGATTGGCTCTATTGCCTTTTCAACTAGTTCTGCTCTACTTCCGATACATTCCTGTTCACCACATTCGCAGCGCCAGATTGGAATCGGAGTTCCCCAATAACGGGATCTGGAAATAGCCCAGTCTTTTACTTCCTCAAGCCAGTTTCCGAAACGCTTTTCGCCGACGAATTCCGGGAACCAGTTTACTGTATTGTTGTTGGCAACCAGCTGATCCTTCAGGTCGCTCATTTTGATATACCAGCTCTTTCTGGCGTAGTAAACAAGCGGGGTTCCACAGCGCCAGCAGTGTGGGTAATTGTGTTCTATCTTCTGTTTAGCCAGGACCTTTTCACCCAGCCATTTGATGATATCTACGTCGAGTCCATCTTCCATAATGAAACGTCCTGCCCATGGAGTCGTGGTATATTTACCGCTTTCGTCTACAGGCTGGAATACGGGGAGTCCATATTTAACTCCGCAGTTATAGTCGTCTTCACCGAATGCAGGAGCGGTATGAACGATTCCTGTACCGTCCTCTGCACCAACATAATCCATACATGTTACGAAGAATGCTTTTACATCGTCGCCCAGGGACTCACGAAGGAATGGCATGATTGGTTCATATTCCATGTATTCCAGGTCGCGTCCCTTCATCTCTTCTACGATCTCATATGTGCCTTCACCCAGAACTTTGTCCGCCAGGTTCTTTGCCAGATAGAAGTAGTTTCCTTCCTCTTCTCCGGAAATCATCTTGGCTTTGATATAATCCATGTCTGGGCCAACTGTTAATGCTGTATTGGATGCCAGAGTCCATGCGGTTGTTGTCCATGCCAGGAAGTATTCGTTATCCGTTCCCTTTTTCTTAAACTTAACAGTAAGGGTTATA
>CADBSP010000063.1 GCA_902797405.1 uncultured Eubacteriales bacterium
ACGAATACATCCTGCTGTACGATTCCTATATTTGAAGCGATAGAGTTCTTCGTTGCATCACGTATATCCTGGCCATCGATTTTGATGGAACCGGATGTCACATCGTAGAACCTAGGGATAAGCTGGCACAGTGTTGTCTTCCCCCCACCGGAATGTCCTACCACAGCAACAGTCTCACCCGGGTTAATATGAAGGTCCAGGTCGTGAATGACCTCCCTTCTCTCCTGGTAAGAGAAGCTGATGTCATCTATGTCGATTCGTCCCTCGTCTACAACCAAGGGCTTGGCATCCGGTTTATCTTTTACCTTAGGTTCAGTATCCATTATTTCCATGAAACGTTTGAGTCCCGCGGTACCACTTGTAAAGATTTCAGCAAAGTTCGAAAGCTTCCTGATTGGTGTTATGAAGGAACTTACAAACAAAGTGAAAGTGATTAAATCGACATATGTAAGTTCTCCATCCATTATCAGCTTGCTTCCGTATGCAATAACTACGACCGGCATTATACACATGAAGAATTCCTGTGATGCCATGAATGTGCCCATAGCTTTATAGTAATCCGATTTGGCGGTCCTAAATCTGTCGTTGGAACTTTCAAATCGAGCATTGTCAACGTCTTCATTTGCAAATGCCTTGGAGGTTTTGATTCCTGAAATGCTGGATTCCGCCTGTGAATTAATCTCCGCCATTTTTTGTTTTACGTTGACGGATGCGGCAACCCAATTCTTTCTGGTCATCACTACTATGATAACAAAGATTGGTATGAGGATGCTTACAACCAAGGCCAGCTTAACGTTGAATCTAAACATGAAGAATAGTGCACCCAGAATCGTTAAGGTGGCAATCACTACATCCTCCGGGCCGTGATGCGAGAGTTCCGTTATTTCAAACAAGTCCCCCGTTAATCTGTTCATCAATGTACCCGTTCTGTTGTGATCGTAGAATTCAAAGTCCAGCTCCTGGAGATGATGGAAAAGATCTGCACGAATATCTGCTTCTACCTTTACACCAAAGGTATGCCCCCAGTAAGTCATGATGTAATATCCGAGCGACCTAAGGAGATATGCAACCACAACGATTGCCATCACCACAAACAGCGTTTGATACATTCCTCCCGGAATCAGTTCATACATGGCATATCTAGAAACCAGCGGAAACGATAAATCCACTGCGGCAACAAAAAGCGCACAGCACATGTCCATAATGAATATCCTTATATGAGGTTTGAAATATCTTAATAAGGTTTTAATCATCGTATTTATAACTCTCCCAGAGTCTAACACAATTAAATGATACCCCTAGAGTCATTATAACAGCAAAATGGTATATGTACAAAAAAAGTCAGCCATTATGGCTGATTGTACTTTCATCTTAATTTGAGTCTCATAGGGAAAAAAGAGTTGGTAAAACCGTTGTAACGATTGAATATTTTCATCCTCGTGTTATAGTGTCATAGCCATTTCATTAGTTTAGGCTATGCTGTTTAGGACACTTTTTTATTTGGAAATAATTAGGAAAAACGTTCCTCTTTTTGATTTCTCTAAGAGAAAAAGTGACATTTTTTTAAATTTTTGAGCAAAAGAGGAACGTTTTTGACATATTTTCCCTATTAATGGACTGACAAATACATTAGTTTGATGAGAAATCAGTCTTAATGGCCGAATAAGTTTTATTTAAGGTTCTGTTATGATTCTTATTAAATCGCTTATGTTTTTTCTAATTGTTTAGACTTAAGTTTAATTGCTTAAGCTTTATTTAATTGTTTAGACTTCAATTTAATTGATTATACTTCTATCTAATTCTAATTGTTTCAGTTCCTTGAATTATTAGTCTCTTTCAACCTTCTTGGAAAGAACCTTGCCTGTTGCCTTGTCGATTTTAAATTCGAATTCGTACCAACCATTGTATCCGGTTCTTCTGGCTTCAAAGCTTACTTCCCATACAGCCTTATTGCCGAGTCTATCGCTTTCGATTTCATACTCTCTCACTGTTGACTTCTGGGCTTTATAAAGACTTACCGCATTGTTTATTGCTGTTGTCTTAGCAGTGCTCTGAGAAATGGTTGCTGTGGTTGTTGCAGGCTTTGTGGCTGCTGGCTTTGTTGTTGCAGGCTTTGTGGCTGCTGGTTTGGTAGCTGCAGGCTTGGTTGTTGCAGGCTTGGTTGTTGCAGGCTTTGTGGTTGCCGGCTTTGTTGCTGCTGGCTTGGTTGTTGCTGTTGCCTTCTTTACTACAGCTTTAGGAATAGTGAAGGTGCCTTTGAATGTTCCGTAGCCTGTTGTTCCCCTTGCCTTAACGCCACTGATTGAGAAATTGTATTTTGTGCCTTCTTTGTAATTGTTCACTTTAAATGTGATATCATCATTATCTTTCTTTACGATTGTTGCTGTGTACTTTTTACCGGTTGTATCCGTCACTGTAACTTTTGGGCTTCTCCAATCAACCTTACCTCTAAACTCAACTTCAACTCTTCCTGCGCCATCATACTCAATCTCATCCTTTGTTGGAACAGCTGCGAAAGCAGAACTAGCTGAACCAAATACCATAATAGTCATCATCATGACTGCGGCTAAACGCAGTATAACTCTTTTTCTAATACTCATTTCACTACCTCTCTTTAATACTTACTTCATTCTTTAAAACAACTATTACTTGGTCCAAGTGTACAGTCCATTTCCTGACTGTAATGAAAGTATAGCTAACGTTTATTAAAAGAGTATTAACAAAATCAAAAAAAGGGATAAAAAAGAAATAACCGCTGTAGCAATTGATGTTTCAATTACTGCAGCGGTTTAAATCAATGTTTTAATAACACAAACCCGTATTTTGATTATTATTTTTAGTATTTTGATTGTTCTCTTGATTTAGTATTTTTATTGTTCTTTTGATTTAGTATTTTGATTAGTTTTTTTGATTAGCTTTTTTGATTAGTATTTTGATTTGTTTTTTTATTAATATTTTGGGTTAATCTGTGCTATTTCCTTCCGAGGAATTCTGCCTGCGCTTATTCCTTTTCTCTGAGTACAGCCTGTGCTGCTGCCAGTCTGGCGATTGGTACTCTGTATGGGGAACAACTTACATAGTTAAGTCCTGCACGATAGCAGAATTCTACTGAGCGTGGGTCACCACCGTGTTCGCCGCAGATACCCAACTTGATATTCGGACGAGTTGCCTTACCCTTTTCGCAAGCCATCTGTACCAGCTGTCCTACGCCATCCTGATCCAATGTGCCGAAGATATCATCCTTGAAGATTCCCTTTTCTTCGTAAGCCTTGATGATCTTACCTGTGTCATCACGGGAGAATCCGAATGTCATCTGTGTCAGGTCGTTTGTTCCGAAGGAGAAGAATTCAGCATGCTCTGCAATCTTATCTGCTGTAAGAGCTGCACGAGGTGTTTCTACCATCGTTCCTACCAGGTACTGAATATCGGAATTCATTTCAGCCTTGCACTTCTCTGCTGTTTCTACAACTATGTTCTTTACATATTCCATTTCTGTATCGATTACTGTTAATGGAATCATGATTTCAGGAACAATGTCAAATCCCTTTTCATTCTTTACTTCGATTGCAGCTTCCATGATTGCTCTGGTCTGCATCTCAGCGATTTCAGGATATGTTACAGCCAGACGGCATCCACGGTGACCAAGCATCGGATTGAACTCGTGAAGTTCTGTGTTTGCCTTCTGCAGTTTTTCCATAGGAATTCCGTACTTGTCGGAAAGTTCCTTCATGTCAGCTTCTGTCTTTGGCAGGAATTCATGTAGTGGTGGATCCAGGAGTCTGATTGTTACAGGTCTATCTTCCATAGCCTCATAGATTCCCTTGAAGTCACCCTTCTGATATGGAAGGAGTCCATCCAGTGCTGCACGTCTCTCTTCTTCTGTGTCAGCAACGATCATACGACGGATTGCCGGAATTCTTTCTTCTTCGAAGAACATGTGCTCAGTACGGCAGAGACCGATACCTTCTGCACCAAATGCGATTGCCTGCTTGGCATCCAGCGGTGTGTCCGCGTTGGTTCTTACCTTCATGGTTCTGATGTCGTCAGCCCATTCCATAATCTGAGCGAAGTCACCGGAAAGTTCAGGTGCTACTGTCTTTACTTCTCCCTCATATACAGCACCGTTGGAGCCATTAAGAGAAATGAAGTCACCTTCTTCATATACGGTGTCGCCGATCTTCATCTGCTTTTCTTTTTCGTTTACCAGGACTGCAGCACACCCTGCTACGCAGCACTTACCCATACCACGAGCAACTACTGCAGCGTGGGATGTCATTCCGCCGCGAGCTGTCAGGATACCCTGAGCTGCAACCATTCCTGCCAGGTCTTCCGGAGAAGTCTCTTCTCTAACCAGGATAACCTGTTGACCATTAGCTGCTGCCTTTTCTGCATCAGCTGCTGTAAAGTAGATATGTCCTGTAGCTGCACCAGGGGATGCAGGAAGACCCTTGGCGAGTTCCTTTGCTGCCTTTTCGGATTCTGCATCAAAGCTCGGGTGGAGGAGCTGATCGATCTGCTCAGGTTCAACACGCATCACTGCGGTTTCCTTATCGATTAATCCTTCTTCTACCAAATCAACAGCAACCTTTACTGCAGATGCAGCTGTACGCTTACCATTTCTGGTCTGGAGCATGAAGAGCTTATTGTTCTCTACTGTAAACTCCATGTCCTGCATGTCTTTATAGTGCTTCTCCAAAATGTCTGCAACTTCCTGGAATCTAGCATATACTTCCGGGAATGTCTCCCTCATTTCGTCGATGGGCTGCGGTGTTCTGATACCGGCAACAACGTCTTCACCCTGAGCGTTAACCAGGAATTCTCCGAAGAGTTTGTTTTCGCCTGTTGCAGGGTTTCTGGTGAAGGCTACGCCTGTACCTGAGGTTTCACCGGTATTACCGAATACCATGGACTGAACGTTTACAGCTGTTCCAAGGTCATCCGGAATTCTGTTCAGCTTTCTGTAAAGAATAGCTCTGTCGTTATTCCAGGATCTGAATACTGCCTGGATGGCCGCCAGAAGCTGGTCCTTTGGTTCCTGTGGGAAGTCTACGCCGATTTCAGCCTTGTAGAGTTCCTTGTATCCTTTGATGACTTCCTGAAGATCCTCCGCGGTGAGTTCTACGTCCAGAGTCACACCGGATTTTGCCTTCTGTCCATCAAAAATCTTATCGAATTTGGATTTGGAGATTTCCATTACAACGTCACCAAACATCTGGATGAAACGTCTATAGCTGTCATAAGCAAATCTCTCATTTCCTGTCTTTGCTGCCAGGCCCTTAACTGCATCGTCGTTAAGACCCAAGTTAAGAATTGTATCCATCATACCGGGCATGGAGAAAGGTGCTCCGGAACGAACGGAAACGAGAAGCGGATTCTCTATATCGCCAAACTTCTTTTCCATTACCTGTTCCAGCTCTGCCAGATGCTCATACACTTCCTGAATAATTGCTTCGTCAAGTACATTTCCCTTTGCAATATAGTCCTTGCAAGCGTCGGTTGTGATTGTGAATCCGAATGGAACAGGAAGTCCGATGGTTGTCATTTCGGCCAGGTTAGCACCCTTGCCACCGAGTACATACTTCATGTCCTTGGATCCCTCGTTGAACGAGTAAACAAATTTGCTCATGTTTTTCTCCTCCTAAACTTTTTCCTAAAACCTTTTCGATTATCTATATTTAAAGCCTTTTTCTCTAAAAACTCTTAGACCTTAATTATTTTTGACTATATAGGTTAAGTCTTTGTTTATGACTATCCGAATTACTATGACTATCCGAATTGCTATCCGAACAGCTATCCGAATTACTATTCGAACAGCTATCTAAATGACTATCCAAACGGCTATCTTTAGTCACTGCCCCGTGCAGTTCGATTAAAAAGCAATTCGTTCTTCTATGTATTTACGGACTTCATCGATTGGTATTCTTACCTGCTCCATGCTATCGCGATCACGAACGGTTACGCATTTATCTTCCAGGCTGTCAAAGTCAACGCAGATGCAGAACGGAGTTCCTATTTCATCCTCACGACGATAGCGCTTTCCGATTGCACCTGTGATGTCGTAGTCAACCGGGAAGTGTTTAGCCAGTTCCTCATAGATGGGTTCCGCAACTTCCATCAGCTCGGGCTTCTTGGATAGCGGGAGTACCGCAGCCTTAAATGGCGCCAGCGCAGGGTGGAGATGCAGAACCGTTCTCACATCAACGGAACCATCAGCCTTTGTTAGCTCCTCTTCATCATACGCATCTATCAAGAATGCCAGGGCAACTCTGTCAGCACCAAGTGAAGGCTCGATTACATACGGAATGTATTTCTCTCCACTTTCCTGATCAAAGTAATTCATGTCCTCGCCACTGAATTCCTGGTGCTTAGTAAGGTCAAAGTCTGTTCTGTCAGCAATACCCCATAGTTCGCCCCATCCAAACGGGAAAAGGTATTCAATGTCGGTTGTTCCGTTGCTGTAATGCGAGAGTTCCTCCTGGGAATGATCACGGAGTCTCATATGCTCTTCCTTCATGCCAAGGCTGATCAGGAAGTTTCTGCAGAAATTTCTCCAATATTCGAACCACTCCATGTCCTCACCCGGTTTGCAGAAGAATTCCAATTCCATCTGCTCAAACTCGCGAGTTCTGAATGTAAAGTTACCCGGAGTGATTTCGTTTCTAAAGGACTTACCAATCTGTGCAATACCAAATGGGATTTTCTTACGGCTGGAGCGCTGTACATTTTTAAAGTTGACAAATATACCCTGGGCCGTCTCCGGTCTCAGATAGATTTCAGCAGCGCTGTCCTCGGTTACACCCTGGAAGGTCTTAAACATCAGGTTAAAGAAGCGGATTCCTGTGAAATTCGATTTGCCGCATTCCGGACATGTCACATGATTATCCTGAATGTATGCTTCCAGTTTTTCTGTGGGCCATCCATCCACCAATTCCTCAGGCATGTCGTTTGCCTTCTGGAAGTCTTCAATCAACTTATCTGCGCGGAATCTGGATTTACATTCCTTACAGTCGATAAGTGGATCGGCAAAGTTCCCGATATGTCCGGAAGCTTCCCATGTCCTGGGGTTCATAAGTATCGCGGCATCGAGCCCAACGTTGTATTTGGACTCCTGAACGAACTTCTTCCACCAGGCTTTCTTAACATTGTTTTTAAACTCTACGCCCAAAGGACCGTAATCCCAGGTGTTTGCAAGGCCGCCATAAATATCAGAACCAGGGAAAATAAATCCCCGGTTCTTAGCAAGCCCAACTATTTTTTCCATCGTAACTGCTCTTTCAGCATTCATGTCTTTGCTCATAATAATCCTTTCGGGAAGACTCCTGGCTGAAGCCTCCCTTTTCCAAATCCATTAGTTATTAACTTCCTCTTCAAATTCCTTTATACCCTCTGCAGCTGCCTTCTGCATCTCTAAAAGATCCTTTTCCAGCTGAGACATTTCTCTCTCTGACCCTGCAGCCAGATTGCTTAAGTCTTCTGCCACATCAGCATCCAGGTCACCAAAGACCAATTCTATTTCATCAGATGGCGCTACTATTTCCTCAACCTCATCCTTCATTCCTTCTTTGAAGCTTCTTACAGGTTTGGCAACAGTCTCCTTGGCTTTGTTGACTGCTTCTCCACCTTTGCTCCAGAGTTCGTCGAATTTATTTTTAAATTCGTCAAATTTCGGATTGTCGGTCTTTTCAACAGCCTTGTCGCGAAGGTCGCTCACTGTTCCCTGTGCTCTGGTTACTGTGTCCTGAGCTCTATTCTTTAATTCATCAAAGCTTCCTGGTGCCTTTTCCTTTAGGTCATTATATGTATCCTGGGCTCTGTTCTTTAATTCATCAAAGCTTCCTGGTGCCTTTTCCTTTAGGTCGTTATATGTTTCCTGGGCTCTGTTTTTCAGTTCATCAAAACTACCAGGAGCCTTTTCTTTCAATTCGCTAAATGTCTCCTGAGCTTTATTTCTGAATGCTTCCATGCCTTCTGCAACATTCTCGGGAGCCATTTCTCTTACGCTTTCATAAAGATCAGAACCTTTTACCATTGCCTGATCATATATGTCTGATGCTTTCTCCTGCAAATCTACTGTGGATCCATCATCCTTCACAAATTCCAATTTGCATTTGGTTCCAAGGGCTGCAACTGTTCCTGCAATTAATCCCCAAGGAGCAACTACTGCTCCAAGAACTCCTGCAATCAAAGGAATATTCAGAATCGTTTCTCCGTCCCTGGTTACGCGAATCTTGGATACGCCGCCTTTCTTAACGACGTCCTTCATTTTTCCAACCAGCTCGTCCTTCTTGGCTGCTACGTCTCTGGTTACTCCGCCGGTCATGCCTAGTGTATCGATGGATTCCTCGATAGCTATAATTGCATCAACCACGCTTCCTTCAGCTGCTTCCAAAGCGTCCTTTGCTTCTTTGTAGCTTACTCCGGTGCGATCTCTAACCAGTTCAATCTTTTCTAAAGTAACTTCCATTTTGGGTTCCATTTCGCTTCCTCCATTCATAGGGTTTCACTACGACTAATTCTTTCTAGCTGAATTGACATATGTTTTTCGCAGCATGGTGTTTTGGATCGATTACATCATGCTCTCGCTTTTCAGCGGCCCCACTTCCAGGTGATAGGAAAAATACTCTCTGAGAATCTCCTTTAGTTCACCTGCGGTGGACTCGTTTAATGCTATTTTTTCAAAAGCGGACAGGGGCTTATCCGCCAAATATCTCAACGTATCTACTATATCAAATTTAGGCTCATAAATCAATTGATTGTAGGAAGTTGGATGTGGTTTTTTTGTGAAGTTTTCGGGTTTTTGTAGTCCACCATCCATATCATCAATCGTATATTTACTATTAATCTCATTCGCGCAAGATTTACAGATTACGCCACCATCTATGATGCTAAAAAGAGGATATGGATTCTGCTCATTTTTATCAACCTTTTTTAATGCTTTGCCGCACATTACACAATTATCTAAAACCGGCGCATGCCCTAAAAGCTTCAAAAGTTTTACTTCATAGGCAATAAGCAATGTATCAAAGGCCTTGGTTCGCTTTTCCATTTGATTCAGGTAGTCCAAAAGCAAGCTGAACAGCCTGGGCTCAGGTATTTCCTCCGTGAGTACCCTCTCTGTGAGTTCCAAAGCAATTGAAGCCGCAATATATTTATCCAGGTTTTCACCAAAAGAATAAAAGCTCTTCCTGACCTCGGCACCATTCAAATTGTATATTTCCCGGCCTTTAAAGAGCTCGTATCTTCCATAGGTAAATGGCCTGATTGCCAGGGAGGACTTTGATTTGGAATTCTTATCCGTAAGGCTCGTCCCCACACTGATCTTGCCATATTTTTGGCTGAATATTAGCAGCATGGTTCTACCTGCTGCTGTTTTTACGTGTCTAAGGACGATGCCTTCAGTCTCTGTTTGCATTCCTAGTCTCTATCTCCATAACCAAAATTGGCGATTGCAATATCCGACTCTCTCCAGTTTTCCTTAACTTTGACAAAGAGTTCCAGGAAAACCTTGGTTCCGAGCAAAGCCTCAATCTCAAGTCTGGCGCTTTTTCCTATCCCCTTTAGTTTACGGCCTTGCTTTCCAATAATGATTCCTTTATGCGTTTTTCTCTCGCAATATATTACCGCACTTATTTCGACTAAATCAGCATATTCATTATTATTCTTTTGTTTATACACCTCATGAAATCTTTCGATTTCTACAGCTACTCCGTGTGGCACTTCATCCTGCAGATACATTAGCAACTTTTCACGAATAATCTCGCTAACTATAAATCTCTCCGGATGATCCGTAATCATGTCGCCGGGGAAATACATGGGTCCTTCCTCCAGCTCATCTGTTACGGCTTCAATCAATCCCTCCACATGGGTGCCCTTTAGTGCGGAAATACCAAATATTCTATCAAAAATGCCCATCTCATCGTATGCGTCATATGTTGATTTGAACTCTTCCGGATCCATCTCGTCTATTTTGTTTATCAAAAGGAATTTGGGGGTTTCCAAACCTTTAAGCATATCCGCGATGAATAAGTCGCCCTTTCCTTTATCCGGTGAACCATCC
This sequence comes from uncultured Eubacteriales bacterium, assembly GCA_902797405.1. Classification (GTDB taxonomy): domain Bacteria; phylum Bacillota; class Clostridia; order Peptostreptococcales; family Anaerovoracaceae; genus Eubacterium_B. The sequence continues at coordinate 10,058 of CADBSP010000063.1, forward strand.
ACTAAAAATAGCACAACATCCACCTCCTTAAAGGTGTTTATTGCGCTTTGTGTCATGATACTTCCAAGCTTATTCTTTGCCTTATGGATTCCTGGCGTATCTATAAATACTATCTGTGCCTTAGGCTCCGGATAAAGCAAAGATTCATTATCAGTATCTTCCTTATCGTAGCTGGTGTATATACCTCTAATGACGTTCCTGGTGGTTTGTGCCTTATCCGTTGTAATAGCAATCTTTTCACCAAGGATATTATTAAGCAAAGTGGACTTACCTACATTTGGTCGTCCGATTATACCTACAAATCCCGATTTCATTTAATCTACACCTATGATTTTTTGATCATCCTGAAGACGGAATCCATCGAGCAAAAGCTGATCCAG
>CADBSP010000064.1 GCA_902797405.1 uncultured Eubacteriales bacterium
GGATTATATGCACATGGGCCTCCGGCAATTATTAGTGGAAACTGACACCCGCTTTTGTTTGTATTACTCTCGCATTGATTTTCAATAGAAATGTTAGAATTACAATCTTTTTCAATAGTCCTTCGCTCGGATGCGAGCTTTGGTATGCCAGCCAAATCAAGCATATCCAGGATATTTGTGAAGGACATTTCATATTGGAGAGTGAAACCAAAAACATCCATTTCTTTAATCGGAGTCTTTGATTCAAGCGTGAATAGAGGTAGCCTTTCCTCCCTCATTATTTCCGCCATATCGGGAGCAGGTTCAAAAACTCTTTCCATATAAAGACTAGGTCTTTTGTTTACTTGCTCATAAAGAATCTGGAGACCCATATAGGACATTCCAATTTCATAAATGTCAGGAAAAGCAAAAGCAAACCTGAGTAAATCCCCGGTTTTTAGATAGATTCCCTTTTCTCCGCCGATATATCTGGCGGGTTTCTCCACGCGTTTTAAGATTCTTTCCAGTTTATGATTAATAAGTTCATCCGATGGAATGAATAGACTGTCCAAATCATAGCCAAGAATATCTTCGACCTGAGATATATACGCCTTTGATTTCTCGCGGGCTGCCCTCAGTCTTTCTGTGCGTTCCTTTGTTTCACCAGGCTTATGGATTAAATAGTCGACCCTATCCTGGATGCCGACATATTTATCTTCCTTAACCAATCTATCTGCTAAGCACATGATATCGTTCTCATTGATATTCTCAATTGGATTAAAAGAATATCTCATATGGCGTCTAACCATATTCGCTTCTTCGGGATATCCCATTTCATCCAGAAGCTTACCCATCTCCAAATCATGATCATCCTTGGTTCTAAGAACGTCATGCGCGAGCCCTGAAACCCTTATTAATTCAACGTCAAGGTTGAGCCCTCGTTTGTTAAGTGCCTCAGCTATTACGACTCCAACCCTTGATACTTCCTTGCAGTGTCCGATAACCCAAGGCGGAGTATTATACTCGATATATAGTTTTTTGATTAACTCATCAGATAATCTCATGCCGAATATGTTTGTTTCTTGTTACTTCAAATACATAATTAGTAAAATTTGTTTAATGATATTTCAAATAATATAAACCAATAAAAATTGTTTGATGCTTTTTAGATGATGATTTTTTAATGTTTTATTCTTCTTATTTTGAATTATGACCATGCAAAATAATAATTAAAACTCTTCATAATAATCGAATTCAAAATCATCAATCTTTACCGTGTCGCCCTCACGGATTCCCAGTTCACGCATTGTCTTCATAGCTCCGCTATTCTCAATATACTTAAAGAGATAACGAAGTGAGCCCATATCGTTGAAATTGGTTGAATTGAAAATCTTTGATAACTGTTTTCCTGATAGTACGAAGGTAGGTCTAATGCCTTTATCTTTATAGTCGGGAACATTGTTTATAGCATTTAGTGAATCCCTGTCCAGTACATTACCCTTATCATCTTCAGCCCAGACCTCAACTCTTCTATAATCTTCGTCTAGAGCCTCGTCCTTTTCGAAATCAAACATTTCGTATTCGGGTTCTTCGTACTCTTCTTCGGCCTTCCTTAAGGCTCTAAGTGCAGAGTACATCAGCTCCTTTACACCATGATTAATCGGTGCAGAAATAGGATAAACCTCCAGTCCTTTTGATTCAATATATTCTTTGAATTCCAGATATTTTTCGTCATCCTCATCAATCAAATCTATTTTATTTGCCGCGACTATCATTGGCTTCTTTGCTATGTAAGGACTATAGGACTCGAGCTCGGCCATGATTTTATCAAAGTCTTCCTTTGGATCACGTCCTTCCGATCCAGAAACATCGACAACATGAATGAGCACCTTGGTTCGCTCTATATGTTTCAGAAATTTATATCCAAGACCCAGGCCTACGCTGGCACCCTCTATGATTCCAGCGATATCGGCCATAACAAATTCTTCATGATTAAGAATTACAACACCCAGGTTAGGATCTATTGTAGTAAAATGATAGTTTTCTATTTTAGGCTTGGCATTTGTCGCAACAGCTAAGAGGCTTGATTTTCCGACGTTCGGAAAGCCAACCAAACCAACATCTGCAATCATCTTTAGTTCCAGGATTACTTCACGTTCTTTTCCTTCCATTCCGGCTTCAGCAAAATTCGGAGCCTGGCGAACGGAGTTCTTAAAATGGACATTTCCTTTTCCCCCACGTCCACCCTTTGCTGCAATAAACCTATCGCCGTCTTCTTTTAGGTCGTGCATCAAGTACCCGGTTTCGGAATCAAAAACCATGGTCCCAAGCGGGACTTTGATGATAAGGTCTTCTCCGCGCTTACCGTACATCTTTTTGCGCATACCGTTTTGACCGTTTTCAGCCTGGTATTTTCTTTTA
>CADBSP010000065.1 GCA_902797405.1 uncultured Eubacteriales bacterium
AGCAATTCTCCAGAAGCCTTGATAAATAACTAGCAAGGAAAGAGGTGCGAGGAGCAAAAATGCCAAGGCGGTAATTCTAACCCTTCCTGTCATAACAACAGCTGCAGAGTGAGGCGTAATCCAGAAAAGAAGCAGGGTGATGAATAGTGGAATCAAAACCACAAATCTTAAATTTAAATCCAACGCATCAGTTGACAGAAGATATGGTATTTTAGTCGTTAGCGTCTTCCAACATAGAAAGGCAAGAATCAACGTGACGACCAAACAGAGGCCACCGGATAAAGCCTGAGCCATATGAGCACTGTCTTCCAGTTCGAGCGGAGCGGATAGGAGCTTACCGTAGAGCAATGCATAACCAATAATCATCGTGGAATTTAAATATACAAATAACTTCTTAACCAAGTTCTCCTTTGTGAGGTAAATGAAAAGACCAAACAAAGGGAGTAGTCCGATAGCCAATAATATCTTCTCGGATACTTCCGTTTCCGCTCCGACAAAAGAAAGCAATAAAGCCAGAATAAGTGCAATTCCTAAGAAAATGCCAAATGAGGACCGAGGAGTTTTTTTCAGAGAATCCTTTAATGGGAGCAATGCAAAAAGTGCTGCCGGAACCAGCAACAAGAGAATCATTAAATATTGTTGTAACAAAAGACCTTTGCTCATAATCCTCTTTTATCTACCCTGGATATCATATATTGAGAGAACTTGGATAGAATAGCAGCTCTTCCATTTACCTTAATTGGGTGAATGGTGCCGTCCTTCATCTTCATTCCTTCAGGAGTTGGTGACAGGACTTGATCCATATTAATTACTACGCCTCGATTAATCAAAAGAAAACGAGGATCCTCCTGAAGCTTTCCGGATATACTTTTAAAAGTTTCTGTAGATGTAAGAGTTTGGTTATTCGTTAAAAGAAGATCCACATTATGACCTCTGGAAACAGCTGCAATGATTGAGCGGAGAGGAACGACGAAGGTGTCGCGGGCGGCTAGGACTTTGATCTCAGGGTCGCCTGTACGAATAACCCGCAGGGCTTCCGTGAGTACGCTCTCCAATTCCTCGGAAGTGCAGGGCTTCATCAGATAATCGAAGGGATGTACAGGGAAGGCATCAAAGGCGTATTCTCTGGATGTTGTTTGGAACACTATGAGCAGATGCGCATCGTCTGCGCGAAGCCTTTTAGCAAGCTCTATCCCGTTCATCTCATACATGACAATATCCAAAAATACCATTTGGTATTTATCGGGTCTAAACACGGGAAGAAATGCCTCTGCCGAAGAAAAAGTTTCGATGCTTATCTTGTCATTAAACTGCATTGAAAAGAAGTTTTTGATTCCTGCTTCCAACCGGTCCCTATCTTCTTTTCTGTCATCAACAATTGCAATAGTAAAGTTCATATGCCAGGTATCCTCTTTACAATTCCGATATTTATAAATATGTCTTTTCAAAATAGATATTGACTACATATATATAATACCACAATATAAGCTGTCAAGCACGAGGGGTCGAAAAAAACTCATTTTGCAGTGTTCAACGAGCCCTTCCGCTAAAAAATAGCCACGTTCATGCAAAATAGAAAACGTTCGTGCAAAAAGCATTGCAAATGTTACCGAAATGTGAATAATGAAGGCAAGAGTTGACAAGACACGGCCAAGTCTGACTATAGGATTATAAACTTTAGGCCGAAAAAATAAAGAAAATAAATAAAGAAAATAGTAGATGCGAAACAGAGGCTTTATGCAATAGAGGGAGGTTGCTTATGAAGACTATGAAGGGATGGAAAAGGAGAGTGCTTTCTATTTTGATGGTGCTCTTTTTAGTTGCAGGGATGGTTCCAAGCCTTGCTGAGCCGGCAGAGGCAGCGGATGGTAATCTTTGTTCAATTACCCTGGCGCTGGTTGGCTGCACCGTTAAAATGGTCGACCCATTACCGGAGAAAGTAACCCAAGACGAATCCGGCTATTTGGTGCTTTGGTATAAGCAAGGAACAAAGATCAATGAAATAAAGCTGACTGTTCCTAATAAGTACAATAATATCTTCATGAGGTATTACGAAATCCAGGAAGGAGACGTAGTAGGTTCCATACGCACCAATCATCCGTTTAAATGGGTTGCAATGGA
>CADBSP010000066.1 GCA_902797405.1 uncultured Eubacteriales bacterium
AATGCTTGGTGATCACGTGGAGATAGGTTGCAATGCGGTTCTTAATCCCGGTACAGTTGTGGGAAGGAATTCCAATGTATATCCGACTTCCTGCGTGCGTGGAGTTATTCCGGAAAGCAGCATTTGGAAAGTGACAGGAGAGATTGTCACCAAGAAGTAAAAGCCTTTTCTTAATGATAGTTACCCGCAATTAGGGTAAGGAGTTTAATAGAATAAAAGGCATGTAGATTAAATAGCAGGAATATACAGGTAAATAGCAGGAATATTCAAGCAAGTATATAAAGAAGCAAGTATAAAGAATGATTAATTGAAACAAGACGTTACAGCTAAGAAGAATTGTAATATAAGAGAGGTAATCTATGAGAGTAGTAATCCAGGACAATTACGATAAAATGTGCCAATGGGCAGCAGATTATATAGCAAACAAAATTAAGAATCATAAAGAGGATCGTCCATTCATCCTTGGACTTCCGACAGGTTCCAGTCCTATCGGAGTATATAAGGAACTCATCAAAAAGAACAAAGAGGGAGAAATCTCCTTTGCCAACGTGGTGACATTCAATATGGATGAATACCTAGGTCTTCCTCATGAGCACGATCAAAGCTATTGGTATTTCATGCATGACAATTTCTTTGATCACCTAGTGGACATGAAGCCGGAAAACATCAACATCCTTAATGGTATGACTGATGACCCTGAAGCTGAGTGTGCAGCATACGAAGAGAAGATCGCTTCCTACGGTGGAATAGATTTATTCATGGGAGGAATTGGAGTAGACGGACACCTGGCATTCAATGAACCATTCACTTCATTAACAAGCAGAACCGGGCTTCGCGATTTAACAACTGATACCAGAATCGTGAATTCGCGTTTCTTTGATAATGACCCGGAGAAGGTTCCTTCTCAGGCTTTATCTGTTGGAATTGGAACGGTTACAGACTCTAAAGAGGTTTTGGTTTTAATATCCGGACACAATAAAGCCCGTGCGCTTGCAGCTACAGTGGAAGGCAATGTCAGCCATAAATGGACCTGCTCTGCTCTTCAGATGCATAACGGTGCAATAATCGCCTGCGACGAAGAGGCCTGCGGCGAGCTTACTGTAGATACCTATAAATATTTCTTGGATATTGAGAAGAAGGAGCGTCTGTAATGGGAAAATATTTTGGAACTGATGGATTTAGAGGCGAGGCCAACAAAGATTTAACATTCCAGCATGCTATTCAGATAGGACGTTTCCTTGGTTGGTATTACGGAGCCAAGCAGGACCCCGATAAGAGAGCAAAGGTCTTAATCGGTAAGGATACGCGTCGCTCCAGCTATATGTTTGAGGACGCACTTTGTACAGGCCTAATCGCCAGCGGTGCAGATGCATATATCATGCACGTAACGCCGACGCCATCCGTCGCTTACATAACCAGGATAGATGACTTTGATTGTGGAATCATGATTTCCGCATCCCATAATCCATACTATGATAATGGAATCAAGTTATTCAACAGTAATGGGGAAAAGATGGATGAGGAAACCATTCTGGCGATTGAAGACTATATCGATGGTAAGTTTGAAATTCCACTGGCAGAGCGTAACCATATCGGATCAACCGTGGACTATGAATCCGGACGTAATCGTTACATGGGATATCTAATATCTCTAGCAAAGTACGGATTCAAGGGAGTTAAGGTCGGGCTCGATGTCGCAAACGGAGCAGCATGGACAATCGCTAAAAACGTCTTTGATGCGCTGGGTGCTGATACATTCGTAATGAATGCAAATCCCGATGGATTCAATATAAACACTGATTGTGGATCCACTCATATAGAACATCTTCAGAAATTCGTTGTGGATAATGGGCTGGACGTAGGTTTTGCATATGACGGGGACGCCGATCGCTGCCTCTGCGTAGATGAAAAGGGCAATGTAATAACAGGCGACCATATCCTCTACATCTATGGCCTTTATATGAAGGAGAGAGATAAACTGCTCGATAATAAGGTCGTAACAACCATCATGAGTAACTTCGGCCTATATAAGGCTTTGGATAAGGTTGGAATCGAGTATGAGAAAACAAAGGTAGGCGATAAATACGTCTACGAAAACATGGCTGAAAACGGATACAGAATAGGTGGAGAGCAAAGCGGTCACATCATCTTTACCAAGTACGCAACAACGGGAGATGGCGTTCTTACCAGCTTAAAGATTATGGAAGCCATGCTTGCAAAGAAGAAACCTCTTAGTGAATTGGTAGCTCCTGTTGAATTCTATCCCCAGGTGCTTAAAAATGTAAGAGTTCACAGTAAGCCCGATGCACAGAACGATCCGGATGTTCAGGCTGCGGTATCCCAGGTTTCAGAAAAACTTGGTGACGAAGGCCGCATTTTGGTACGTGAGTCCGGCACTGAACCTGTGATTCGAGTTATGGTTGAGGCGGGATCCGACGAAACTTGTGAGAAATACGTGGATGAAGTAATAGAGGTAATCCGCGCCAAGGGTCATATTAATGAGTAATAATCTAAACAAAAGACTAAATCACAATCGATGCGATAATCTGTACGACAATCAAAATCGACGTGATAATCTGCAGAATGGTAGTAATCGATTCGATAATCTGCAGGATAATAGCGATCGATACTACAATCTAAAAAGCGATCAAGGATTTATGACTGTGAAGGAGAGAGCAACGAAGTTGCTCTCTTTGACACTATCATTCATCATGGTATTAGCTTTGGTCATTACCACCGGCTTCTCTATTCCTGCAATCATGAACAGCTATTCCGGGGAATCTGGGTTTTTATGGTCTGAAAGTGTACCTCGGGTTTATGCTGCTGAATCCAGCGACAACTACGATTATGATAAGGCATATGAAGTACTTGACCTGGTTAATCAAGCCCGCAGGTCCGCAGGACTAAGAGAACTAAAGATGGATGAAGACCTACTGGAAGCAGCCATGATTAGGGCGTCCGAATTGGATAGATGGACTTCACATACCAGACCTGACGGAACCAGTTTTAGAACCGCATGCAGTAAAATAGCATATGAGAATATCGCATGGGGACAGACAACACCTCAGATAGTAATGAATACCTGGATGAATTCGTGGGCCCACAGAAACAATATTCTGGACGGTGATTACAGAACCATTGGAATTGGTTGCGTTAAGGTAAACGGGGGATACCGTTGGTACTGGGCGCAGGAATTCAGCTATTTGGATATTAACGAGAGCTTCCCGAATCCCAATAAATACAAAGAAGGAAGGGACTATTTCTACAATCGCTTTTCAGGAGAGAACAGGTTTGAAACTTCCATGGCTGTTGCGGATAGCATGGGAGAAAAATTCAATACAGTCGTAGTCGCATATGGCGAAAACTTTGCCGATGCTCTTTCGGGATCCTATTTGGCATCAATAAACAATGCGCCAATGCTTTTGATTAATAAGGCCTATGAGGCCAGAATCATAGAGTATATTAAGAAAAAACTCGTATCTGGCGGAAGGGTATATATTTTGGGTGGAACAGCCGTTGTATCTGAAAATGTTGAAACAAGCCTTAGCGATATCTATGATGTAAAACGCCTCTGGGGTAAGGATAGATATGCCACCAATATCGAAGTATTAAATGAGATCTATAGAACAGATACTAATAATACAGTGATATATCAGTCGGACGAGGGAGCACCACCTGTTCCGGGTGGCAAAATTGATTGCATGGTTTGTAGCGGCAAGAACTTCGCTGACTGCCTTTCTGTTTCGCCAATTAACCATCCTATTTTGCTTGT
>CADBSP010000067.1 GCA_902797405.1 uncultured Eubacteriales bacterium
CGAAATTTGCAATAATACCAAAAAAATAAAAAGCACCTTCGTGGAGTCATCAACGGGGGTCCCCAGCCCACTGGATGACTCCAAACGCAGGTTTATTCATTTTTTTGATTATTGATTAAATTTCTGCGGGATGTTGCCACCCTATGCTCTATCTCTCACGGTGAGGATAACAATTCTAATAGGGACGTTTCCACCCCTATGGTCCATATATATATGAGTATAATAAGTATAGAGGGTCGATTCCATGTCGAGCATTCTGCCAATCGTGGGTTTATTCGAAGAGGAGGCGGTCTGTGTGGTAGACGACTAGTTCGTCGCCCTGCTCCACTCTATATTTTTCGTTTGGCACAATTGTCACGTCGCCCCTCTTTGCTACAACCAGAACCGCATTCTCGCCCTCCAGAAGATCCGCGGCACTTCGTCCAATCCAGGCGCTATCGAGACCTATTATAATCGTATGGAGATGAATATCGTCGATTGTAGCTTTGCTTTGTTGGGCTTGGGTATACTGCTCCACGAAGCCTGCGGAGATGATACCGGTGGGGATGGCAACAGCGCCAACTCCAAGGAAGGCAATTACTATGGCCATTGCTCGACCCAGTGTTGTCACCGGACTGATGTCACCGTAGCCTATGGTTAGGAGAGTCGACATGCTCCACCAGATGCCGGAAAAGGCATTTTTAAAGTATTCGGGCTGAGCATCATGCTCCACATTATACATGCAAAGCGATGATGCCAGCATCAAAACCATTACGATAAAAAGCGACGATAGAATCTGATTTCGCTTCTCAATCAATACGCTGGCAATGACGTTGAATGAATCCATATAACTGTTAACTCTGAACAGTCTTAGGATTCTCGCTACTCTTAAGATTCTAAATACAGCAAAACCGCTCAGGAAGAAGGCCGGAATGATGGTTAGTATCTCCACCAATCCCTCGAAAGAGAAAATGAATTTGATAATCGCCTTCCCCCTGGAAACATCTGGGTAGAGATATTCCGCGGTATAGATTCTTAGAACGTATTCAACGATAAAGACGGCAACCGTGGCAATCTCCACAGCATAAATAACAGTGCTGTATTGTTGCATATGTTCAAAGGTTTCCAGGAACAATGCAAGAACATTCAGCAATATCACGATAACCATGAAATAATCAAAACCTCTACTCTGGGCATCCGAAAGATTCCCGATTTCGATTATCTCAAATAACCTTTTTTTACCCGTGGTTTTATTCATCGGTAATTTCGTTTATTTCGTGTTTATTCCGTTGCTGCTTCAAGAGCAATTTCAATCATATTCGTCATTGAATTTTGACGTTCCTCTGCTGTGAGGATTCCAGGCTTTACAAAGGAGTCGGAAATGGTGAGAAGGCAAGCCGCATTCTTTCCTGTTACCTTGGCATTGTGGAAAAGTGCAAAGCTCTCCATCTCGACTACGCTACAACCCTCTTTGTCAACTACAGTAGAAAGGTAATCAAAATTAGGTGCATGATAGAAAACATCGGATGAGTGAACCTTTACTGTTTCCATTTTCTTGCCGTGTTTTTCTGCTGCTGCCTGAAGCTTTGCGTTTAATTCTTCGCTTGGATAAAGAGTGGTGTCTTCGCACCCGTTCTGCGTCTTGGCAAAGCTGGACTCACTCCATGCGCAGCACGCCATAACAACATCATTAAGATTTAGGTCTTCTACATAAGAACCGGCGGATCCAACACGAATGATGTTATCAACATCAAACTCAGTGAAAAGTTCATAGGAATAGATGCCGATGGATGGCATGCCCATGCCGCTTCCCATGACGCTCACTTTCTTTCCGTTATAGGTTCCCGTGTATCCGAGCATTCCTCTTACTTCGTTTATCAGTACCGGCCCCTCTAGGAATGTTTCTGCAATCATCTTTGCGCGGAGAGGATCTCCCGGCATGATTACTGTTTTGGCTATTTGACCTTTCTCTGCTTGAATATGCGGTGTGGACATTTCTTTACCTCCAATGCTTTCTTTTTTGCTTTCTAAACTTAATTGCTTTCTTCTCTTCCTAATTAAACGGTAGCTTTTCTCTTTTACTTTATTCTTTTACTTTATTAAATCTCAATAACTAATCCTTCTTATTCTTCTGCTATTCTATAAGCCCATTCTTCACAGATGAATTCTGCAACGGGTTCATACCCGGACATAAATCTGTAACTGTAGTCTTCGAATACACTCTCTACATCAGAGATTAGATACTCTTTGCCGTACTCTGGTTCTATAGTTACCTCTGCATTCTCCATGTATATGGTTACTATCTTCAGAAGTTTGCAGTAATCATGTTCCGGCAATGTCACTAAGAATGATCCGAGTTTTCTGGTTAGCTCTTCCTTAGCAACCTTTCTGATGGCGAGTCTATACTCTCCGTCTTTAAGTTTATCGAAAGTGATTCCTAAAATCTTTGCATCGTCCAGAAAACTGTCCAGGATAGTCGGTTCATGGTGAACGACCGATGCTTCCTTATTGAATTCCAATTCTTTCTTTAGCCTATCCAGTCCCTCCTGAACCCTTTCCTGAATGAGTTCATCTCCATAGTAAGAGATCTTATTCATGCGTTTTTCTATGGCGAGTTTTGCTTCCAGATAATAACCGTAAACATCATATGGCGTCATATAGGCATCGATGTCATCATTAGCATTAACCTCATCTGCAAAGCTGGCCATGCGGAGTGCCAGGTCCGCCATTTTGTTGGTATATATATCGGCCTCGAATGCTTTTCTGGCATCGGCATATCTATTTCGAATCAGGTTAAAAGCCACGTCGGTGCTTTGCTTGATTCCGATTCCGTTTCTTATAAGATCGGAGAGTTTATACGCGGATTCTTCTATTCCGGCAGCGCATCCATAGGAAAATGCCCGGAGTGCTTTTTCTTCTTCCGGAACCCCGTTCGTACATCTACCATAGTAATAAATGAAGCCCAAATAATTTGCGCAGTAAGGATCACCGGTTTCCTCAAACAGAGCTTCATATAATTCCCTGGCTTTGTTCCAATCGCAAGGGAAAGCCTTGGAGCCGCCATAGTAATTCGCGGCAAGTGTTCTTTTGGCATCTATGTTTTCCTTGTCGGCCATTTCCTGAATGTAGCGCTTGAAGAGTTCTATTTCATCATCAGAACAAGATATGTTGGTTTCGAAATAATTCTCCATCTCGCGAATGAATTCAAGTTTAATATTGTCCGGATACTCCCATTCGGGAATAGGCTTGTTTTTGTTTTCATCAAAGTAGTTCTTTAGCTCCTTCAGGTATGGAGTGTTAACCACTTCGTAGGCGGGGCGCTGAACTTCCGCATACAATTCCTTCGGATAAAACTTAGGAAGCACTTTTGATATCTGTGCAAAAATATCCTCTTCATTGCGAGGAAGACCAAAGATCTTTTGCCCCTTCACCAAGGCACCTGCTGCCTCGGCAACGCCAAGGGCTTTGAACATGGTTCTCCTGCTTATGGGTTCCTGCCAGTTTCTAAAGAATTGGTCGTACGGTTCCTTGGTCGCCTCAATCTTTTCAATAACAGCCATGAGGTCGTCCAGCGTGACCAAATAAACAACCTCATCACATTCACTGTCAGTGAATTCATCTATAACTTTTTTTGTCTGCTCATCTAGTTCCAATTCGTATCTAACAAATTTGCGAAGTAATTCTTTATCCATAAAGACTCCTCTTTTCCCTCTTTGACAAACACACATCATTTTTATTGTATCACATTTGATAAGTATTTATAACCTTTTTAATAATTCTCTAATAAATGAGTGTTAATATTTAATCATAGAAGCGTGATATGTTTACATATGGAAGCATTCAAGTTACTGCTTTCAATAGCTCCCTCAGAAAAAGGGCACCTCGTGAGCGTCTTAATACGCCGGGTGCCCTTTTTGTTATTATATGGTTTTATTCGCTATATTCAGCGTCGCAGTAAATGCAGCGGTAAACTTTTCTTTCTTTGTTGGCCAGCTTGAATTTATGTGGAATCTCCTGCTCGACAGAAGAAATGCAGCGAGGGTTCTTGCACTTGATTACGTTGGTTAAGGTTTCGGGGAGGTCCAAGTGAACCTTTTCCTGCAGTTGTCCGTCCTTAACGATGTTAACTGTGATGTTCGGGTCTATATATCCCAGCATCTTGTAATCCAGGTCAACCTCTCCGTCAACTTTGATAATATCCTTTAGTCCATACTTTCCGCTCTCTGCGTTTTGAATAATAGCCACACAGCATTTCATTTTATCGAGCTTCATGAGCTCGTAAATCTTCATGCTCTTTCCAGCCTGAATATGGTCCAAAACTACGCCGGTACTTACACCATCTATATTCATATATTTCCTCCTGATTATTAATATGTTGCGTTATTGCTAATCTTTGTTATATGTTGCTAGGCCTTGCTGTATGCTGCCACTTGTTATTTTTGATTGGCTCTTTAGCACTTCAACGATTGTCGTCCCCTTTATCCTATTTCATGCCTAACAAATACAGAATTAATGCCATTCTGATATATTTTCCGCAAAGAGCCTGGAAGAAGTAAGTAGCTCTGGGATCATCATCGACTTCCACGGAAATCTCATTTACTCTGGGAAGCGGATGCATGACGATTAAATCTTCCTTTGCCGGTTCCAGAAGATCAGGCGTCAAAATGAAGCTGTCCTTTAATCTGATATAGTCTTCCTCGTTGAAGAAACGTTCTCTTTGTACTCTGGTCATGTAGAGAATATCGAGTTCGGGCATCGCGTCTTCCAGCTTTTGATATTCCTTCCATTCTGCTCCGGCTTCATTCATGCTTTCCTTTACATAGTCAGGAACCTTGAGTTCTTCCGGTGAAATGAGAGCGAACTTGATTCCCTCGTAACGGAGGAGCGCTTCTATCAGAGAATGAACTGTACGACCAAATTTCAAGTCTCCGCATAAACCAACAGTGAAGTTGTCCAGGCGACCTTTCTTTTGATGGATGGTGAGAAGGTCTGTCAGGGTCTGTGTTGGGTGGAAGTGACCTCCATCTCCGGCGTTTATCAAAGGCACGGTGGTCTTTGTTGCAGCGATTACAGGTGCACCTTCCTTAGGATGTCTCATTGCAATAATATCTGCATAGCATCCTGCCATGATTACAGTGTCGCTTACGCTCTCGCCCTTTTTGGTGGAGCTTGTTCCGGCATCGTCGAATCCCAGAACGTTTCCGCCCAGTTCCATCATTGCAGCCACGAAGCTTAATCTGGTTCTGGTGCTGGGCTCAAAGAATAGTGTCGCCAGCTTTTTATGCGCGCACATGTCCTGGTACTTGACCGGATCCTTCATTATATCTTCTGCGACTTCTATGAGATGATCAATCTCTTCTGTAGTGAAATCAGTGATGTTTATTAGGTTTCGAATTTCGCTCATTCAATTGTCCTCCTTCATCCAACTCTCATCCGATGGAGCATTTCTAAAACTAATAACTTTTATTTTATCTTTAGGCGTTATATAGCCAGTTTCAACGGCCACATCCACCAAGGTGTCTAAATCGCATAAACTGTGGTTGACGGTTTTGTATTCTTCGAGTTTCTTTAATCCTTTTTCCATTCCATATGTGAAGATGCTGGCGATTCCCAGAACGTCTGCGCCTGCATTTCTCAGGACCTCAACGGTATCGCAGCTGGAGCCGGCGGTCGAAATCAGATCTTCTATGACGACCACCTTTTGTCCAGGTAGGATTTTGCCCTCTATCTGATTGGTTCTGCCGTGGTCTTTGGCGCTTCCTCTGACGTAGCCCATTGGGATATTCATCAAGTGTCCAACGATTGCGGCATGGGCGATTCCCGCGGTGCTGGTTCCCATGACGACTTCACATTCTGGGTAGTATTCTTTTATCAGGTCCACCAGACCTTCTTCGATTATGTCTCTCACTTCGGGGGCAGTTAGTGTTAAGCGGTTGTCGCAATAGATTGGACTCTTTATGCCGCTCGCCCAGGTAAAGGGATCCTCAGGTCTCAGGAAGACCGCATTGATAGAGAGAAGTCCCTCCGCTATTTTTTTCTTATCCATTGATTAAACCTTTCTATATTTACACGCTTTTGCTTTCTGCGCGCTTTTGTTTTCTGCAGGCTTTTGCTTTCTGCGGACTTTTGTTTTCTGCGCGCTTTTGTTTTCTGCGCGCTTTTGCTTTCTGCAGGCTTTTGCCTTTTGCTGGCTTTTGTTTCCTGCGGACTTTTGTTTTCTGCATGCTTTTGCTTTCTGCGCGCTTTTATCGGGTTCTGCTATTTGTACGCAGGTTTTATTCGATAAAATCCGATAAGCAGCGTTGATAAGCTGCGACGGGGTCATCCGCCTGAGTGATTGGACGACCAACAACTATGTAGTCGGAGCCCGCATCCTTTGCTGCACCGGGGGTCATCACCCTCTTTTGGTCTCCCTTATCCCCGTCATCAAAACGCACTCCGGGGGTTACAGTTATGAAATCTTTTCCACAAACCTCATGTACTTCGTTTGCCTCCAAGGGGGAACAAACCACTCCATCCAACCCCGCTTTCTTAGCGTTAAGTGCATAGTGCATAACAACTTCATCTAGTGGTTTTTCTATCCAAAGATCTCTTTCCATCGTCTCCTGGTCGGTGGATGTGAGCTGTGTCACCGCGATAAGGAGTGGACGGCTGATCACATTATCCGTTGGGGCAGTTACGCCAGGTGAAGATGAGGATACTTGATTGGCATGCGTTTTCTCAGACGCATGTCCCTCGACTAGTCCCGCTAAAGCCGCCTCCATCATTGGGATAGTGCCTGCGGCATGAACATTAATGATATCTACATCCAACGACGCTAAGACGACCATCGTTTTCTTCACTGTATTAGGAATATCGTGGCATTTTAAATCCAAGAAAATCTTATGGCCGCGACTTTTTATTTCTTTCACTATCTGTGGACCCGCGCTGTAGAAAAGTTCCATGCCTATTTTGACAAAAGGCTTTTTCTCCAAACCTGCAAACTTGTCCAAAAACTCATATACTTCCTTTTCTCCGGCAAAGTCGCACGCAACGATTACGTCTCTTCCCATTGATTCTCCTTTCACATTCGGCATTAGTTGTTTTTTGGCCCTCGCCGCGGGCGGAGTCCATTTTTCCTTCGATGCCGAACGTCATTTGCTATTTTTGATTTCTGCACCTCAGGACTTCCTTCGACTTTCAATTCTGAGGTGCAAATTCTCCATTTTTTGATTTTGCACCGGTGCAGATTTTATTTTTTGGTTTCTGCACCTCAGGACTTACTTCGACTTTAAATTCTGAGGTGCAAATCTCCATTTTTTGATTTTGCACCGGTGCAGATTTTATTTTTTGGTTTCTGCACCTTAAACTGTTTTTTGGCTAGGCGCTCGCGATACCGATAATGTCTGTCAGGGCTTTGATGCCTAGTTTATCCATGAGCGCGGGGAGTTCCATCACCAGGTCTCTGCAGATAAAAGGATTTACCAAATTTGCTGCACCTATTTGGACGGCAGTTGCGCCAGCCATCATCATCTCTATTACATCTTCCGGTGAGCTGATTCCTCCCATTCCTATCACGGGAATCTTAACTGCATTCGCTACCTGATAGACCATTCGGAGCGCCACCGGGAAAATTCCGGGGCCGGAGTAACCACCCATTATGTTTCCGAGGACGGGCTTTCCTGTTTTTATGTCTATCCTCATGCCGAGTATTGTGTTGATGAGGGACAGCCCGTCTGCGCCGGCGTCTTCGCATGCTTTGGCTATTTCGGTAATGTCGGTTACGTTTGGCGAAAGCTTTACGAATACCGGCTTGGTGGTCACCTTCTTCACTGCAGATGTTACCTCGGCAGCGAGATTCGGGTCTACACCAAAGGTCATTCCGCCAGCGTGCACATTGGGGCAGCTAATGTTGACTTCTATTATTCCAACAGGATCCGTTGCCTCCATGGCCTCTGCGCATTTAACAAATTCATCTATAGAGAAGCCGCTGATATTCGCTACGATGGGTTTGTGGAATATCTTTGCCAGATTCGGGATTTCCTCGGAAACCACCTTTTCCAATCCGGGGTTTTGGAGGCCGACGGAGTTTAGCATTCCTGCTTTACAGTCGGCTATTCTATACTGCGGATTTCCAAAGCGCGGCTCCAGGGTGGTTCCTTTTATGGATATGGATCCCAATATATCAAGGTCATATAGCTCAGCAAATTCCTCCCCGAAGCCAAAGGTGCCAGAGGCAGGGATGATGGGATTGTCCAGATCTATGCCTGCTAGGTTAACCTTTAGTCGTCCATTTGGAGCAGCTTGCGTATCGGCAGGTTTATTCATATCGCAACAGCGAGGCTGTTTATTATCTACCATATTATGTCCTCCTGCTTAAAGATTGGGCCTTCCTTGCACACACGTTTTGGGCCGCTGTTTGTTTCGATGGTGCATCCAACGCAGGCACCAAAGCCGCAGCCCATGCGCGCAGATAAATCATATTGCCCATCCTCGGCCCATTTGTGTACGGCTTCAATCATTGGGTCCGGGCCGCATGCGCAAACGTACGGTAGTTTTTCGCCCTGTCCAAGCATCTTCATTGCATCTACTACGGTGCCTTTTACTCCCATACTTCCATCCAGGGTTGCGGGAATCACCTCTATTCCTAGCGCTTCAAACTCTTTCATAAAGAATATGTCGCTTTCGCTGTTAAAACCTATTATGAGTTTGTAAGCGCCGGGGTTAGTATTAGCGTTAATATCGACGACGGTTGTATCGCTGGTGTTTGTGGTGCTTGGGTTTTGTGTTTCGTCTTTCTCATGGTTGTCTCGCTCTATTAATTCCTTTAGCAAGGCGTACATAGGCATTGCGCCTGCGCCTCCCCCTACCATAACGGCACCTTTTGGAATTGCTTCTAAATCAAACCCATTACCGAGTCCAACCAGAGCGTAGAAGCCATCCCCCTCTGTCATTTTGCTCATCATCTCAGTGCCTTCACCAACGACTCTATATACGATAGTGAGAGATCCCTCATCGTAGTCGCAAATGGACATGGGTCGTCTTAGGAACAGACCATCCAATTTGATATTAATGAATTGTCCCGGTGCTGTAATCTCACTTGTGTCACCCATCAAAACCATCTGATAGGTGCCCGGACAAGCTTCTATATTCTCTTTGATTGAAAAATAAACGTCTTTCATTTACGATTCTCTCTCTAATTATTTCATCGTCGCGTGTTGAGTATGTGCATCGAATTTATATTACCAATCCTTATTTCCTGTAAACTACCTTTCCGTCGACCATGGTCAGCACGACTTCGCCGCACACTTCCCATCCATCAAAGGGGGTTGCCTTTCCCTTGCTCAGGAAGTTGAAAGAGTCTATTTTGTAATCCTTATCGAGGTCGATTATCGTGAGATCCTCTGAAAGGTTCTTACGCTCGGCAAGCTTAAATCTTTCTCTAGGATTGATCACAATTAGTTCAACTAGTTTATCCAACGTTATTAGTTTGTCTTCTAAAATAAGCTTTTTGTAGATTACCGGGAATGCTGTTTCCAGGCCTACGATTCCAAAAGGACTTCCTTTTAGCCCTCTGCTTTTTTCTTCAGGGCTGTGGGGCGCGTGGTCGGTGGCAATCATGTCGACGGTTCCGTCCTGAATACCTTCCCGCAATGCATCTCTATCCGCTTCGGATCTAATAGGTGGATTCATCTTGAAGCGTCCTTCATCCTGCAAGTCTTTGTCAGAGAGGATCAAGTAATGAGGTGCTGTTTCGCAGGTCACGTTGACGCCTGTTTTCTTTGCTTGACGAATGAGGTCCACGGATTCCTTGGTCGATACATGGCAGACGTGGTATCCGCAGCCGGTCTTTGCTGCAAGTTCCAGGTCCCGCTCCACCTGCTTCCATTCGCTGGCTGATGATATTCCAATCAAGTCATGGCTCCTGGCGTATTCTCCGTCATGGATACATCCACCCGGAGTCAAAAGAGCTTCATCCTCACAATGCGCAACAATCAGCTTGCCAAGGGACTTTGCCAGACGCATCGCATCTTCCATCAAAGCTCCGGTCTGCACGCCCTTTCCATCGTCGGTGAACGCGCATACATATGGCGCCATTTCCTCCATGTGAGAAAGGCTGCTGCGTCCGTCCTGCTTCATGGTGATGGTGCCGTACGGAATGATATTTATGCAAGAGTCTCTTTCGATTATTTCCAGCTGCGCCTGCAAGGTTTCCATCGTCGATGGGGCGGGGTTAAGGTTGGGCATGGTAAACACCGAGGTGTATCCGCCGCGGGCTGCTGCCTTTGCTCCTGTGAGAATTGTCTCCTTATAAGAAAAACCCGGTTCGCGGAAGTGCACATGCACGTCGCAAAAACCGGGAAAAATGCAATATCTTTCGTTGTTGAATTCCTTTAGGAAATCCGGAGATTCAGGAGCCAAAAACGCCTTCTGTACAGTTGATACAATTTCGGGGAGCCTCTCCCCTCCTACGATTGTGGCTTTTATCTCACTCATTCGTTCTCCTATTCTTATGGTCTGGTTTATGAGTTAAATTGTTGTTTTTATGCTGGTTTACGGCCATTTTTCGTATGTGTTTTTACCTCATCCGCTAAAAGGCCACAGAGATTATAGCACAGGATTATAGCACCGTCAACAAAGATTTGAGTGCCTTATTTGCAGCTGTCAAA
>CADBSP010000068.1 GCA_902797405.1 uncultured Eubacteriales bacterium
GCTCATACGCTTCCTCAGTACGGAATCAAAACAGCGTTTGTAGATATTCATAACCTTGAAGAAGTTGAGGCTGCGATTACGGAAGAAACCAAAGCAGTTTTTATCGAGACCTTGGGTAATCCGAATAGTGACATACCGGATATTGAAGCGGTGGTTGAGGTTGCTCACAGGAACGGGATCCCTGTAGTTGTAGATAATACCTTTGGCACCCCATATCTAATCAGGCCAATTGAATTAGGCGCGGATATCGTCGTTCACTCCGCAACGAAATTCATAGGAGGACACGGCACGTTGAGAATACCAAGAAGGTGGTTGAGTTTTTAAACAAACATCCAAAGGTCGAGACGGTGAATCATCCATCAATTCCCGATCATCCAAATCACGCGCTTTACGAAAAGTATTTTCCCAATGGAGGTGCACCCATTTTCACATTTGATATCAAAGGCGGAAGAGATGAGGCTTGGGCATTTATAGATAAGCTTGAGATTTTCTCGCTTCTGGCAAATGTGGCAGATTTGAAAAGCCTAGTCATACATCCTGCCTCAACGACACATTCACAACTATCGCCCACTGAGCTTGAATCTATAAACATCAAAGAAAACACGATAAGGCTTTCAATCGGAACGGAACATGTGGACGACATAATAAATGATTTAAAGTGTGGCCTGGATGAAGTATAATATATGAAAAGTTAAGTAATAAAGAAAAAGAGGAATTCGAAAAATGAAAAATATATATAAAGGAAACTGGGAACTTATTGGAAACACGCCTTTGGTGGAGATAGGAAACATCGAGAAGGAACTCGGACTTCAGGCGAAGGTTTTGGTGAAACTGGAGTATCTAAATCCTGCCGGAAGTGTTAAGGACAGAGTGGCAAAGGCCATGATAGAAGATGCTGAGGAGAGAGGACTTTTGAAAGAAGGCTCCGTCATTATCGAGCCAACCAGCGGTAATACGGGGATAGGACTTGCGGCGCTCGCTTCATCAAAGGGATATAGAATCATACTGACCATGCCCGAGACCATGAGCGAGGAGCGCAGAAACATCCTTAAGGCTTATGGTGCTGAGCTTGTTCTGACAGAAGGATCAAAGGGAATGACAGGCGCAATTCAAAAGGCAGAGGAACTTGCCAAGGAGATTCCCAATAGTTTCATTCCGGGTCAGTTTGACAATCCGGCTAACCCAGCAGCCCACAAGGCGACAACAGGTCCCGAAATTTGGAATGACACAGAGGGAAAGGTAGATATCTTTATAGCCGGAGTTGGTACTGGCGGAACCATAACCGGAGTCGGAGAATTCCTGAAGGAGAAGAATCCAAACGTCCGAATTGTTGCATTGGAGCCGAAAGACTCGCCCGTTCTTTCGGGCGGCAATGCCGGTCCCCACGGAATTCAAGGAATCGGTGCGGGCTTTGTTCCCAAGGTTCTAAACACTGAAGTTTACGATGAAGTAATAACCGCGGATACCAAGGATGCGATAGAAACTGCCAAGCTTCTTGCCAAGAAGGAAGGAGTCTCCGTAGGCATCTCATCCGGTGCCGCACTCTGGGGCGCAATCGAGTTAGCCAATCGTCCCGAGAACCAAGGTAAAGTCATTGTTGCGCTTCTACCTGACAGCGGCGACAGATACTATTCGACGCCGATTTTCACCGAGGAATAAATAATGATATATACTATAAACAAAAAGAAAAATGGAGAGTGTGTATGTACATTAGAGATATTCTTGAAAAACATGACGTGACTCTGTCTTTTGAAGTTTTTCCGCCAAAGACCAGAGATAGCTTTGACTCGGTGGCAAAAGTATCAAGAGAAATAGCGGAGCTTAGGCCGCCCTTCATGAGTGTAACCTATGGAGCCGACGGCGGAGCATCAGAGTATACTGTTAATCTCGCCTCAGAGATACAGAATCAATATGGAACCGTTGTCCTGCCCCATCTTACTTGTGTTAATGCAGACAGAAAAATGGTGGAGTATATGCTGCGTCTTTATAGAAAAGAAGGCATAAAAAACATCATGGCCTTAAGGGGAGATATACCCGAGACGGGAAGGCTATGCAATGACTTTCCATATGCAGCGGATCTCATAAGGACAATCAAAGAGATGGATTCGGATATTTGTATAGGTGGAGCATGTTATCCAGAGGGACATGTTGAATCAAGGAATCCATCTGAAGACATTATGCATCTAAAAGAAAAAGTGGAAGCGGGATGTGATTTTCTTACCACTCAGATGTTCTTTGATAATCACACTATGTATAACTTTATGTATCGCATTAGGGAGGCAGGAATTGAGATTCCTGTTTTAGCAGGGATAATGCCCATAACCAATGAGAAGCAAGTGGCCAGGAGTGTAAAACTTTCAGGTGCTACAATTCCTCAACGTTTTCGCATGATGGTAGATAGATTTGGAAGCGACCCTGCGAAAATGAAGCAGGCGGGTATAATTTATGCTGCAGAACAAATAATAGATCTTATTTCTAATGGCATTAATCATATTCACGTTTACTCTATGAACAAACCCGAAATAGTAGAAGGACTTATGAAGAGTATGTCGGATATACTTTAGTTTAATTATGCTATCAAAGACAGATAAAGACATAAAAATCAATATCAAGGAAGTCTATCGCTATTTAGGATATGGAAAGACTATACCTAGTGAAGACATGAGGGAAATGATTGATGTCTGTACTCAAGAGGTAATTGAGTGTTCAGAGCTGAGATTTATTGCGGAGCGATTTCCGGTTACGGAATCCACTGCTGAAGGGGAGCTATGTATCGGGGACTTAAAAATTGTAAGCAAAGCCCTCTCCAAAAATCTCATGGGCTGCAAAGAAGCATATTTAATGGGTGCCACCACAGGAATTGGAATCGATCGTTTAATAGCCAGAGCCGCTGTAATGGATGTCACTAGAGCAGCAATCTATCAAGCGATAGGAGCAGCATACATAGAGGATTATTGCGACTATGTGAATGAAGAGATAAACATTATCGCGTGTAAGGAAAACTTGGAAACTATGCCTAGGTTTTCCCCTGGCTATGGTGATTTGTCTTTAGAGTATCAAAAAGACATTTCTCAAATTTTAAATCTATCAAAGAATGTAGGAATAAGCCTAACAGAGAGTAGAATAATGTCTCCAAGCAAGTCTGTAACAGCAATTATTGGATTAAAGGAAGATGGATCTTCAAAACCAAGTCGACTAAGTCGCGGCTCGGTAAAGAAATGCGGATTATGTGATATGGTAGACTGCCAATATAGGGAAAGATAAAAAAGAAAATGCAAGAGAATAAACCAACAGACATAAGAAAAAAACTAAACAAGGAATGGGTTTTCCTTGATGGTGGAGCAGGAACCATGCTTCAATCTATGGGGCTAAAGGGTGGAGAGCTACCGGAAAGGTGGAATATCCAACACCCAGACAGAGTGAAGTCCCTTTACCAAGGATATATTGATGCGGGTTCTATGGTGATAACAACCAATACTTTTGGTGCCAATAGATTGAAATATCCAGAGGATTTAGAACAGGTTGTAAGTGCCGGAGTAAGAATTGCGATTGAAGCTAGGGGAGATAAAGACGTTTGTATCGCTTTGGATTTAGGTCCTACAGGCAAATTACTTAAGCCTTTTGGAGATTTGGACTTTGAAGAAGCGGTCTCCATCTATGGTGAAATCGTTCGCATAGGTGAATCTGCCGGGGCTGACCTTATTCTAATAGAAACCATGAGTGATAGCTATGAACTTAAAGCGGCAGTTCTTGGAGCCAAGGAGAATTCTGATCTGCCGGTTTTTGCAACAGTCACCTTTGATAGTGGAAAAAAACTTTTAACTGGGGGTACAGTAAAATCCGTTGTACCTCTTTTAGAGGGGTTAAGGGTTGATGCTTTGGGAGTGAACTGCAGCCTTGGCCCGAAGGAGATGATTCCAATTATAAAGGAACTACGTGAAGAGACTTCAATTCCTATCATCGTAACACCCAATGCGGGACTTCCCAGAACAGAAAAAGGTGAGACTCGCTACGATATAGGTCCTGAGGAATTCTCGGATTTAATGGTGGAAATAGCAGACATGGGAGTTCAGTGTCTAGGAGGATGCTGCGGAACTACTCCAGAACATATAAGAAGAACTATAGAAAAATGCAAAGCTTTGCCCTTTGCTCCCAGTGAGGAAAAAGAAAAGACCTATGTAACGTCCTTTGCTCAGGCGGTGGAAATAGGAGGACCCACCAAAATTATAGGTGAGAGGATAAATCCCACCGGAAAGAAAAAACTCCAAGAAGCTCTAAGAACCGAGGACATATCATATATTCTGAGTGAAGGAATAAAGCAAGAGGATAATGGGGCGGACATATTAGACGTAAATGTCGGTCTTCCGGATATAGATGAGCCCTTGATGATGGAAAAAGTGATTAAGGAGCTTCAAGGGATAAGTGCGCTTCCTCTTCAGTTAGATACTGCAAATCCAAAGGCGCTGGAGAGAGGCCTTAGAATATATAACGGTAAAGCTATGGTCAACTCTGTAAATGGTAAGAGGGAGAGTTTAGATGCCGTGCTTCCGTTGGTTGCAAAATACGGAGGCGTATTGGTTGGTCTTACTTTAGACGAAGATGGAATTCCCGAGACTCCGGAAGGAAGACTTGAGATAGCAAAGACTATTTATTCAGAAGCCGCGAGGTACGGAATTCCTGCAAAGGATATTATTATAGATGGACTAACATTGACTGTATCCGCAGATGCAGCTGCGGCAAAAACCACTCTAGCAACAATCAAAGCCGTAAAAGATGAACTGAAAGGGAATACAATTTTAGGTATCTCAAATGTATCCTTTGGACTTCCCCAAAGGGAATTAATCAACTCCAATTTTTTATCCATGGCGATTCTAAGCGGTCTGTCTTGTGCCATAATAAACCCCGGAAACCAGACAATGATGGATGCCTATCGCGCGTCCATGGCTCTTTTGGGCTTTGATGAAAGTTGTGGGGAATACATTTCCGAATATGGGGACAGGACAAAGTCAATTAGCCAGGAAATAACAATGAGCCTTTTTGAGAGTGTGGAGAGAGGCTTAAGTCAGAATGCTATTGATTCTGCTCGACAAGAGCTATTATCCAGGGACCCCCTCGCAATAATAAATGAGGACATAATACCCGCTTTGGATAAGGTTGGACAAGGCTTTGAGAAGGGTACAATTTTCTTGCCGCAACTTTTGATGAGTGCTGAAGCTGCGAAGGGGGCATTCGATATAGTCAAAGGAGCCCTTCCGGAAAAACATGGTGATAGAAAAGGGGAAGTAATTGTTGCAACGGTTAAGGGCGATATTCACGATATTGGAAAGAATATAGTGAGAGTCCTTTTGGAAAATTATGGTTTCAATGTAATAGACTTGGGAAAGGACGTGGCTCCGGAAAAAATTGTCCAAGTGGCGAAAGAAAAGAGTATTAAATTGGTGGGGTTAAGCGCCCTTATGACTACAACGGTTGTTAGCATGCAAGAAACCATAGAAATGTTAAGACGAGAGTGTCCTAATGTCAAGGTGGTAGTAAGCGGAGCGGTTTTAACTCAAACCTATTCGGATATGATGGGTGCGGATCACTATGCCAAGGACGCCATGGGAACCGTCCGATATGCTGAGCAGGTGTTAGGCGTGTAACGTCAGTCCGCGCAGGTTCATTATCACAGGTACACAATACGGATATCTATTTCCATGAAGCCGTGACTTGTTATAAATTGTTACTGGTTACCGAATCCTTTATTTTTGACCTTTTATTTTTACCCTTTCAGTACTTGCGTATCCGTCCGATTCAAAAACTGTAGGCAAAGGGCAAAAACTGCGTCTGCCCACGTGAAGATCTGCGAAGCTGCGGGACCGATTGGTGCAGATTTAAGTAAGTATGAGGGACTTAAGCTACATGGGGCTACGGTGACAGGAATTCTAGAGGCATATAATATGTGTCAACTGCAGCCGGACCCCGGTTTTTCGGATGACAATAATTATCTGAAGAATGTAATTGCTGAGGAGGCGCATCTTGATTGCTTCGGGGAATTGCCTGAGGAGAAAGTAATCCTGGCAGATGGAACGGATGTGACAGAGGAAGTTTTGAAAGCAGAAAAATGGTTGATTGAGAATAGCTTTTAGGGTGTAATTCAGATGTTTTTCATGACAGCTGTACGCAATGGTCCTTCGTAATGAACATTATAACGGATGCCTCGTTTGACCAAAACGTCAAAGATGGCATCCTTATAAACACCTTCATCCCAATCCTGATCTATGGAAATATAAAAAGTATCCTTGAATGACGCGACCACCATGTTTACACCCATTCCGAAGGAGTCAACATCAAAATACATGGAATCCACGTATTCTTCCATCTCGCCAAACAGGCTTCTGCCGGTATATGTTGTACTGGCTGTCTGGCCTGTCTTCATGGTCTTTGCTATGTGGCGGGCAGCTACCTGCTTAATGAAGCGGAGTGGAACCTTCTGCAAAAGTGCAAGCTTGGAGCAATACTCAAAAGTCTGCTTCTTTATCACATCGGCATCTGAATATCGAATCACAATACCACGGCACAGAGTTCCCTGCATTTCAAGGTCTTTTTTTCTCATTTTTTCATCATATTGAATCATGATGTTGAAGTAGGTGCTTGCTATTGTGTTCTTTACTCCGAGCGCAGGACGAAGGTTTACAGGGATTGATATTTGGATCATCTGAGAAGAATCGTTGTGTATCGAGTAAATGGCTTCAGACAGTATTAGCGCCAGCACTGTAACCGGAGAACCGTCATAGGAAGAACAGTATTGTATCAGATCAGCCTGCGGTATCGTGAACTTGATCGTTGTCCTTTTGCCCGTGTCCATATGTACAAGGCCCATACGGTCAAGCTGCATCGGAGCCTTACAAGGCTTTTGTAATACAGCTTTGCTTACAGAATCCGGAATCCCTGTTTCCCGCATTTTGTTATAAAAATCGTAATAAACATCAGCTGCTTCGTCTTCCGTATCCACATCATCAGGCTTGGCAACATCAGGGACATCCAGTGACCTTTGATAACGGACACAGCAGTAGTTATAAAGAAGCGCTTTTGTGAGCCTGTAGATTCC
>CADBSP010000069.1 GCA_902797405.1 uncultured Eubacteriales bacterium
TCATGGGACGTGTTTCACGTGTCCTCTCCAAAATGTCGAATGTCGGAATATCTATACCGTCCCGCACTAATTCCTTTGATAGAGAACCGGCAATAAGCTTAGCATGATTGTATCCCCTCTCCCTCAAACGTTTTTTATGAAGCGGAACCGGAACCAGAATCCAATTCCTTGACAATAGTTGTTGACGAAATGGGCGACGCTTTGTTTCAAATTCCGAGGAATAAGTCATTGTATTTTCAAACAATTCCTTATCGATCTCTTTGTCAATTTCCGCGTAAAGCCGGTCCTTCATTATCTTTGCGATTATTCCTGCAATGTATTTATGCCCATCATACTTCAAGGCAAAGATTATGCTTCGTTCATAAATCCCATAGTCCGCGCATTTTATCATGGACATAAAGTCCTTTTCATGGTCAGCGATTGTAGAACACGATTCTTTCTCAATACCGTCCACAAACCTTTTTCCCGACTTAATGCTTATGACCCTGGGATCGCTTAAGTTCCAATGTATGCGAGTCATGCAGTGATCGCATAGGCTATACGTTCTGCTCCGGTCTATAATATTCCCACAACACATACAATAGAGATTATCCGGAAAAACGAAATCCTTTGCTGCATCTTTTACTATATGAATTAAACTCTGATTCATGTCCCCCTCCGCTAAGTTCGCATCCGAACAGCCTTTCACGAATTTAAAAGTTCGCTAAGCCTAACTCTTAATCCGGAATAACGATCTTTAATTCTATTGTTGTCCACCATGCCTCTTAGGAAGCGCTCCATTCCACAAAGTACCACAAGACTTTTTCCTCTGGTTACTGCAGTGTATAGCAGATTCCTGGTTGCCAACATCGGAGGAACAAATCCTACAGGCATTACAATCACAGGAAACTCGCTACCCTGACTCTTATGTACTGTAAGCGCGTATGCCAATTCCAATTCGTCCAGCATCGTATTGTCATATTCGACAACCCTGTCTTCATCGAATACCACAACCACGATACCTGAATCGGAATCTATTCTTTCAACAAATCCAACGTCACCGTTAAAGATACACTCACCCTCGGAAAAGTCCCGTCTGCGTCTCCATCCGACAGAGTAGTTGTTTTTAATTTGCATGACCTTATCGCCTTCTCTAAAGACTTTATCACCAAACTTTTTTTCATTCTTTCCGGGCAAAGGTGGGTTAAGAACCTTTTGGAGCAATGCATTCAGGGAGCCCGTCCCCAGTTCGCCTTTTCTGGTCGGAGTGAGCACTTGAATTGAAGCAAGCGAATCTTCAATCGAGTAATACTCGGGAAGTCTCTTTGAAACCAAATCGATTAATAGTTCGCGGATATCCGATTCATTTTGACGTTCCATAAAGAAAAAGTCCCTATCCTTCACATTGGAAATGGGGTATTCTCCATGGTTGATTCTATGAGCATTTACAACTATCATGCTCTCCTCGGCCTGACGAAATATCTCAGTTAACTTTGTCACTGAAATCACGTCACTATCAATTATGTCTCTTAATACATTTCCCGCACCAACAGAAGGTAGCTGATCACTGTCTCCTATCAAAATGAGACGAGTACCCGGCTTAAGCGCATTGGTTAGGCCTTGCATTAGAAGCAAATCTATCATCGAGGCTTCATCCACCAGCACCGCATCGTAGTCCAGTTGATCCTCGGAATTCTTCCCAAATCTCATGTCGTCCGATTCGTCATCGTAATAATATTCCAACAGCCTGTGCACGGTTTGAGCGAATCTACCGCTTGTTTCCGTTATCCTCTTTGCTGCCCTTCCTGTAGGTGCTGCAATTGCTGTTTTAAATCCACTTCTGTCAAAAATTCTTATTATGGCATCGATAATTGTAGTTTTCCCTGTTCCAGGGCCTCCGGTTATGACAGAAACACCATAAGCAACAGAATTGATAACCGCTCGCTTTTGTTGTTCAGACAGTTGTATTCCGCGTTCTGACTCAGCCTGTCTAATCATGTTTTCCACGTCGGTGCTTAGCGGCCTTATGCTAGCCTTGTTTAGAATGCCTATGTTTAATGTAACTGTTTTTTCCGCAATATAGTAAGGGAACAGATAGCATACCTCCTCATCATCAAGGAGTTCCAGCTTTATGTCTCCATCCATAGCAGATACGATTATTTGCTCCCTGATTTGCTCACTGGGAAGATCCAGCAGCTCCGCAGTTCGTTCTACCAATTCACTCCTGGGAACATAGGTGCTTCCATCACCAACAAACCATTGCAGTATAAACTTGATGCCACTCTTTATTCTAAACTCGCTATCCCTGGGAACCCCCATCTTCATTGCGATTTTATCTGCTTTTATAAAACCAAATCCGGTTACTTCCTCTACCAAACGATACGGGTTTTCTTCTATCAAGTCCAGGGCGTTTGTCCCATACGCCTTATAAAGTTTCATTCCCTGAATCGCTGAAATTCCGTAGGTTTGGAATGCCAAGGATAGACGAGCGAATTCTCTATGTGCGGCAAAAGAAGACGCTATCTTTGCCATCGTCTTTTCGCCTATACCACTCACTTCACTTAGCCTGGCAGGTTCCTCTTCCATTATTCTAAGCGTGTCATCCCCAAACTTGGATACAATATTGGCAGCAGTAGAAGGACCCACACCTTTGATGATTCCGGAAGACAAAAAATCAATAATCGCGTCTCTTCCAGTGGGCATGACCTCCTCGAATTCGGTGAAGCTAAATTGTTCTCCGTAATTAGGGTGTTCCTTGAATCTCCCAAACAGTTTGAAACGCGATCCTCTGGAAACCCTCGGCAGGTTTCCTACCACAGTGAAATACTCGCCTCTTTCTTGTTCTGACTTTTCAGAGTCCGAGGCGGATTCCATCACTGCTACGGTGTAGCCATTTTCTTCATTTCGGAAAATAATTTCGACAATGCTGCCGATTCTTTCTTCCATCTATAATGCATCTTTCTAAAGAATAATTACGAGGTTAACGGTATTCTTAACGTGATTTACCAAATGATTGACTGCGCCGTTTATCGGGCGATTAATCAGTCCATTAATCAGGCGATTAATATGGCTATCAATCGTATCATCAATCAGGCTATCAATAGATCTATCAAAACGATGGCTTATATACTCTGCGATTGTCCAAAGTCCATATGCGATCGGAGAACGACCCCGGTTCCAAGCCCTGAACGGCCTCTTCCATGTCGAACATACGAGCATCCATGATATCCAAATAGTGAAGGATTTCTGCCTCCGGAAACATTGGTTTCTTGGGACTTCCAAAGTCCGGTTCGTAATGATGGGAAATAATCATATGTTGGAGCATCATGGTTTTCTCTTCTGATACACCCAGTTCTCTGCAAAGTTCCTGCATCGAAGCTGCGCCTTGAACCAAATGACCCAGCAGCTGACCTACCGCAGAATACCCAGTTGCCATCCCGTTCTCTCTGGCCTCAATCTCATTCAGCTTCTCCATGTCATGGATTATGACTCCCGTTAGAACCAGGTCCTTATTCAGGAAGTCATATACTCTGCAGAGCGCATCGCCACTCATGAGCATTCTCTTCATATGCCAAAGTAAACCGCCATATTCCGCATGATGGTTCTTTGCTGCGGCAGGGTAATACATAAGTTTTTCTATATTTCTTTGGAGCAAGGTTACCGCCACATTTCTAAAATCCGAATCTCCGATAGCCGCGGCTACATTCATGATGTAATCATACATCTCATCTGAAGGTTCAGGTGCAGATTTGACATAATCATTCTGATCCAAGCCATCCTGGGGTGTTGCTTTTCTAATCTTTAGCACCCTAAGCTGGGTCATAACGTTCCACTCCGAGACCTGGGCTTTCACCTTTATGATGTCCCCTTCTTTGATGTCAGAAAGGGATGGCTTTTCTTCCTCGACGATATCCCACTTCTTTGCATTAACGTCGCCGGTTTTATCGCTCAGGTTAAAATCAACGTATTCTTTCTTTCGGGAATCTATTTTTAGCGCCACGGATTTCACCATAAAAAACGAGATGATTTCCGCACCGCTTTTCAAATCTTCAACAAAGATTTCTTTTGGGTTATTCATTTACTCTTCTCCATCCTATATGTCTGATTGTTCCATTCTACGCTTTTGGGTTTAACTTTTGGTGAGCCATTCTAAATTACGCTTTTGCTCTGGGCTAGTCGAATTTTTCTACCTTGTATCCGATTCCCCAGACCACTTTAAGGTACTTCGGATTCTTCGGATTGATCTCTATTTTTTCTCTGATTCTTCTGATATGAACAGCCACAGTGTTTTCAGGATTGAATGCAGGTTCATTCCAAACATTTTCATAAATCTGGTCTATAGAGAAAACCTTACCCGCATTCTGGGTCAAGAGCTTCAGGATTCCAAACTCTGTTGGTGTAACAGTCACCTGCTCGCCGTCTACCGTAACAGTCTTCTCTTCATCGTCAACAATAAGGCCACCACTGACATACACGTTTTCTTTTTCGTGGCCATCAAAGCTCCCGAGGCTGGTATATCTTCTCAGCTGTGATTTTACTCTTGCTATTAGTTCCAGAGGATTAAAAGGCTTAGTTATATAATCATCCGCACCTACATTCAGTCCTGTGATTTTGTCATAATCCTCAGTTTTCGCAGAAAGCATGATTATAGGTATATTCTTCTCTTTTCGGATTTGCATGGTCGCCTGAACGCCATCCAGTTTAGGCATCATGACATCCATTATTATTAGGTGTATATCATTATTCTGAACGACATTAAGAGCTTCTACTCCGTCATAAGCCTTATATACCTCATACCCCTCATTTCTAAGATATATCTCAACTGCTCCGGCAATTTCTCTGTCATCGTCGCATACTAGAATATTCACTTTTCGGCCTCCTTGCTCTGTCCGTTATCTGCCGTTAGGATTACTTTGATAATATATCATATTCCCCATACTTAGTAAAATCAAAATGTTCTATATTATGCATTGTAATTTGTACAATTTACGTATCGTAATTTACATGGAAAAATATCTTCGTCGAATGCTATAATATAAGCAAATTACGGCAAACAGTGGATTCCAGTTCGAAAGGATAAGGAGAAGATCAATAATCGAAATATGAAGCAGGATAAGGATAAGAGCAATAATAGAGAAGTCAGACTCCTTAGCGATGAACAAGGTTTGTTTTTGGAATGCGATGAACTAATACTTCGCGGAGATTTTTCCCGGATGTTGCCGCGTATAAGGCCGGGTAAGTTAGAGCATGAACTTCTGGTTAGAGTATCGAAAATTAAAGACTTTGACGCCCCAACTCCCCTCGCTTTTGATTTAACAGCCGGCCTCGGTGAGGATTCAATTATTCTGGCGGCAGCAGGGTTCAAGGTTCGAATGTATGAGCGTGATCCACTTATCGGAGCACTTTTAGAAGATTCACTTTTAAAGATTAAATATTTAGCTTCGCTTTCTTCGCACACTTCATCTTCTTCATCTCATTCTCCTATTTCGCTTTCCTTACCCACGTCACTAACTGAGGAAGATGTCACTATTCTGGCCGAATGCGCGTCCAGGATGTCGGTTTGCCTGGAGGACAGTATTAACGCGCTCTCCTCGCCCCTTACCGAACGTCCCGACATTGTTTTGCTTGATCCCATGTTTCCAGAGAAACAGAAGAACTCACTTTCCAAGAAAAAGCTTCAGATTCTCCAGATGATTTCTCCCCCTTGCCCTGATGAAAATGAATTGCTGGATGCTGCTCTATCGGCGCGTCCGAAAAAGATAATTGTAAAGCGGCCTCTAAAAGGACCTTTCCTCGGCGGAAAAACACCAACCTACAGCATTTCCGGAAAACTGATTCGATTCGATTGCATCGTTCTCTGATTTATTATATAATTCCACTGCGAGATGATTCTCACGCGTGAATGGACAAATGAAGTTATTATTCATGCGTGCAACATCCTATCAGTTCATAGTTCACGCGGATGTAGTTTAATGGCAGAACGCGAGCTTCCCAAGCTTGCAGCGAGGGTTCGATTCCCTTCATCCGCTCCAGAGGTTTCATCCGTTCCAGAGGTTTTTGTTGACAAAGCAAGATCGCTCTTGTATAATACTTGTTGTCGCTAAAGCGACGTCATAAGGTATTCCGAGGTAGCTCAATGGTGGAGCAACCGGCTGTTAACCGGTAGGCTGTGGGTTCGAGCCCCACCCTCGGAGCCAA
>CADBSP010000070.1 GCA_902797405.1 uncultured Eubacteriales bacterium
CCCATCACTCTGTCGTCTACAGAATCACGCGCAGTTAAAAAAAGCACCGGAACATCGATACCTTTTTCCCTTGCTTTGGAAAGCACCTGGAATCCGTCCATATAAGGCATCATCACATCCAAAATGGCTGCATCATACTCGGCAGATTCCAAATAGTCCAGTGCAGACTCTCCATCAAAAACGGAGTCCACGCTATAGCCTTCTTCGGTCAATCTCTTTGTCAGAATCGAGTTTAAATCTCTTTCATCTTCGGCAAATAATAATCTCATCTAACTAACCATAGTCCAATTATCGTCTGATCTTTGGATTATCCTTTCTCCCAAATCGCAGGTTCTTTCTAATCCATTCATTATGTTAAGCTACACTTCTTCACGTATAACTCTACAATAATTAGATTAGAAAAATATTAAGAAAAAAATTGCCTCATATTCTCCTTGCGATTTCAAATGCCAAATATAATTTGTCCAAGTCATGATTTGCTGCAGATAACTCAGCCACATCATAAACGGGTTCATCGAGCACATCTCCGGTCATTAGGAAACAGTATAATTCCCAACCATAGAAATCGCAAACCGCCTGTGCACCGGAAACTTCCATATCAACTGCTATGCAGCCTTCATTTCTGCGCGCGTCCATCTGGCCTCTGGTCTCTCTGTACCAGGTGTCCGTGGTCCAGCAGTATCCTTTAACATATGGAGCACCGATTTCATCAAAAATCTCGCCGACCTTCTTCGAACCTGTTACTTCAATATAGTCCGACGGTGGTGCGTAATGATAGGACATCCCCTCATCTCTATATGCTTTAGTTGGCACGACGTATTTCCCTTTGGTTTTACTTTGATCCAAAGCCCCTGCTGATCCGAACATAATGTATTTGGTGGCACCAATAAGCCAGTTTGACTCCGTTATGTTTATACCTGCGGCCACGGAGCCGATATTACAAAGAAGGATTCCTATTCTAAGTTTTTCAACGTTCTCGGACTCACCCCGATTTATGTTCTTTTCTTTTGGTATTTCAAAAGTATAAATGGGTATATTTCCTCCGCAAGACCCGATCTCAGCTGCCTTCTGTGCATTAAACGTCTCCAGAGCCTCTTCAAAAATAATCCTGGAGAATGTAAGGATACAAATATCGCAAATATGCTTTTGTGGCCCATAGTAATCCTCCGGTTTAATAATGGGTTCTGTTTTCACATCGTAGGAATCGGTAATCATCTTGCCTCCTTATAACTCTATTTCACCTTTTATTTTCGCATATATGCTTTAATTAGAATCCCCTCATCCAAGTATTCTTCCGCTACAATCTGTCCGTTTTTCCTGATTTGAGTAAGCCTGGCGGTCTCACTATATGGGATGACTTTCTCAATATATGTTCTGGACTCCTTTAAAACATCCATAATGGCCGCAAACAAAATGTCTATTCCTTGCCCTGTTTTTGCACTTATTTCAACAGATTGTGATGCCACCGAATCTCTCAATCCAAATGCGGACATCTGCTCAAATTCTTCAGAATCATTCTGTTCAATCAAATCCACTTTATTGAATGCAGTAACCACCGGTTTATTTCGTATTCCTAAATCACCTAGCGTGTCATATACCACTTTCATATGCAAATCCAAATCAGTTGATGATGCATCAACCATATGCAGAATGACGTCTGCATATTTTGCTTCCTCCAACGTACTTCTGAATGCATCCACCAATTGATGAGGTAGCTTATTAATGAACCCAACGGTATCCGTCAAAAGAACTTCCTGTCCTCCAGGCAGTTTGCAAATTCTGGTTGTAGGATCCAATGTGGCAAAGAGCTTATCTTCCGCCAGAATCTCGGCAGAAGTCAACCTATTTAGCAAAGTCGACTTGCCTGCATTAGTATAGCCCACTATAGCAATTACAGGAGTCACAGCAGCTGTTCTTTTCTTTCTCGTGGTTTCTCTAACCCTCTCCATGCTCTTAATGTCTCTGGAGAGGCTATCCACACGCCTTTGTATCGCGCGGCGATCGGATTCCAATTTGCTTTCACCTGGACCTCTGGTACCTATTCCTCCACCTAATCTGGAAAGTGCAGTGCCTTTACCCGTCAGTCTGGACGCCCGATATTTCAATTGAGCCATCTCCACTTGGATTTTACCTTCTTTCGTGGTTGCTCTTCCTGCGAAGATATCCAGAATAAGCATGGTTCTGTCTACAACCTTGGATTCTAAGAATTCCGCCAGGTTCCTATGTTGAGCGGGAGTTAATTCATCATCACAGAGCAAAGCATCCGCTTCCAAGGATTCCATTAGTTCCTTTATTTCCTGAGCTTTTCCTTTACCAACATATGTGGCTCTGTCGGGAACATTCAGATTTTGAACGACAAAAGCAACCGCTTCTCCTCCGGCTGTTTTCAATAATTCTTCCAGTTCCAAAAGAGATGCATCTGCTCTTTCCTCATCACCACATGAAACAGCAACCAGAATATATCTTTCACATTCATCCCTTCGAGTTTCATGAATCTTATTCTTTTTTTCAGGCGTCATTATTTCTTTTGTCATTATACTTTTCTATTTTACGTATGTCTTATGCTTAACTGGCAATGTCTGTTTCCGGTTTATCCATTATACATTATAATTGATAAACCACAACACCTGTCATCTTCATGCGATCTTATTCTTATTTAATCCAATTAGTCAGCATTGTCATGCAGTTATGGGGATACCACTCTTATATGCTATCGTCCTTCTATGTGTTATACTTTATAACATGAGCGCAGAAAACAGAAACAAACCAGATGGAATTATAGAAGAAACAATAGCAGAAGGTGTTAAGCTATATCTTTGGGATGCAGACAAAAGCATCCTTTATCCACCCACCGATGAATTGTCTTCCAAACTGCCTTATCATTACATGAACAGATACCGGGATTCTAAAAATGAAAGCAGAAAACAGCAAGCAATCGGAAGCGGGGTTTTGCTATATAAAATATTAGGTATAAAGAAAGACGATTATTTTCCTATTGGTCCTCACGGAAAAATAGAAATTAATAATATCAGTATTTCACATTCCAAATCGGTAACCGCCTTGGCAATTGGCGAAACCACAATCGGTGTGGATATCGAGCACATTCGGAAAGCTAGCAACAATGTGGTGAACAAATTCTTCCCAAAAGAATTTCGCGAGGAGTATTTGGATGAACTAAAAAATGCAGAATTAGTTAACAAAGATATGTCTACTGATATCATCCGAGATGAATTATTCACAGTCTTTTGGACCCGCCTGGAAGCATCTCTTAAAGCCGACGGAAGAGGTCTCTCCGTACCTCGTGATGAAATACAATCCGTCATTTCAAACTATACGATAATTACAAAAAAAAGAGATGGTCTAATTATCTCTGTAGCTATCAGCATTTAGTACAAACATGAGCTACCGTACCCCGAAAGGTTAGCTACATGTCGCTACATATCGCAACATGCAATAGCAAATCACATCACAATAAACGCAATTAATAATCTGATAGAAATAAAAGTAATCAAACTGGCTATCGAAGTCACATACATTAGTCTTACCGATCTATTTATGTCCTCTGCTTCAGGATATCTATCAGGATTACCCAGAGTTGCTTTTTCATATCTCTTTCCAAAATAATACGCATCTCCTCCCAATTGAATGTTCAAGGCTCCTGCCCAGACAGACTCAGGATTTCCGCTGTTTGGACTCAGGTGTTTTAATCGATCCCTTTTCCACATTTTAAATGCATTACTTCTATCCAGGTTAAGAACTCCTGCCATCAGAACACCTACCAGGGCGGTAATCCTGGCAGGAATAAAGTTCAATATGTCATCCATTCTCGCGGAAAAGCTTCCAAAATATTTATATCTATCATTTCTGTACCCCACCATTGAATCCAGGGTATTCGTTGCCTTATATAAAAACCCTAAAGGTATTCCTCCAATTGTCATATAAAATAGCGGGGCAACTACACCGTCCGAGGTGCTTTCGGCAACAGTTTCTATGCAGGCCTTTATAACTTCCTCCATGCTCAGATTGCTTGTATCCCTGCCAACGATTCTCGCGACTTGATTCCTGGCTCCATACAAGTCACCTTGTCTCACCTTTTGATAGACCATATAAGCCTCTTTGGCAAGCGTCCTGGCAGAAAGTATTTGCCAGCACCAAAACACCTCAACAATCAATCTAATAACTTGCCCCCAAAACCCGAAAAGCACTTTTGTAATCAGAAGCAAAACAAAAAACGGAATCAAAAAAGAAACAGCTATAACAACTATTCCTAAGATACTTCCACCTATGAGTTCTCCCCCTTTGTTCGCAGGGCAAAACTTTCTGATAACCGACTCCAAAGCAGAGATCATCTTTCCAATTAAAACAATAGGATGAGGAATGGCATCAGGATCACCTAGGAAGGAGTCTAATACAAAACCCAGAATTAGCACTATCGGAATTTCAAACAACAAATCAAAGGCTTTCACGAATGGCCTCCATCAAAAGATTGTTTTCCCTCGGCATCCTAATTGCAATGCGATAAGCACCTTTGTTTTTCGGAGGACTGATTCCCTCATAGTTTTCGCAATTCCTTATAAGGTATCCTTTCTCTTTCAATTTGTCATCCAGAGCCCAAGGACCAAAAAAGAATATGAAATTAGCAGACGGAGTTACAACATCCATACCCAATTCCGTGAGCAAACTGCATAAACGAATTCTTTCTGCTCTAATAATCTCTCTGGTTTTAAAGATGTATGTCTCCTCAGCATTCTCAGTTTCAGTATTATCAAGTCCCAGCGCTGCCAGACCGGCTATCTCGGCAGGCTTGGAAACTGCCCACGGTTGACCACTTTCCAAAAGAAGTTTCGCTATATCCCGATCGCCGCAAAGAATGTATCCCAATCTTAGACCCGCCATAGCATATGTCTTAGTGAATGACCTTAGAACCATTAAATTCTTTTCTTCCAAAACAAAAGGAATGACCGTCAGCTTTCCTTCTTCATCTGTTAATTCTAAAAAGCATTCGTCCACTACGAGGTATGTATCCTTGTTTCCACATGCTTCTATCAGCCGCATCATGATTGATTCATCAACCGAAACACCTGTAGGATTGGCAGGATTACAAATGAAAACCAAATCGTAATCATCTGATTCAACTCTATCGATCAAATCCTCCTCTATCCTATAGCCATTCTCCTTTTTGGAATAATAGAATTCTATATCAAAATCAGCTCTATTTAAGGCTTCCTCATATTCGGAAAATGCAGGTGCAACGATAAGCGCTCGCCTGGATCCGCCTCTTGTTTTTATAACCGGTGGTATCCTTAGAATCAAATCAGCCGCACCACTTCCACAAACGATTTGATTTGCTTCGATTCTGTGCTCATTATAGGGTTTAGGGGTATCCGATTTATCGTCCTTTCTATTGCAAATAAAGAACTCCTTTAATTTCTCGGTATAGAAAGAAGCGATGTCCTCTCTTAGTTTCCGTTGCTTTGTATCCGGATAAACTTCACATTCAGAAACAGAATTAATAATTGCCCTTTTTATTTCTTCCGGCATGCCAAGGGGCGATAGATTGACTGAGAAATCCATCCTTATATCGGAGTATTCATAAATGTTTCCACCATGTTTATCCATTCTTATCCATACCTCTTTGTACTTATCGAATGATTTTTCACACTATTTTATATCTAATTCATCCCTGTATTTTATCATGGCTTCTTTAAAGTTTTCCACAAAGCCCGCAAGCGAAGCATAGTACAGATGCGGATATCCCCACAGATGATTATCGCTCATATGAATGCAATTCCATGAGGCATTCCCCCTGGCTTTTCTGGCTACGCAGTCCTCTCCATTATTTGTAGAATCGTAATAATGGAATTCGTGAGCTTTGATGGAAGAACCGGGTTCGAGCAATTTTCCTCTTTTCTCTGTTTCGTTCAACACAACATTATCACTTCCAAATATATCATCGGCACACGAATTTTTTCTATCCTTGGCATTCTTACTTTCGATTTCTATATAGCCAAACCTTGATAGCTTTCCCGTATTCCTGGATTCACCTTCAATCACTCCAACCATTGGATACATAATACCATCCGGGTCTTCCATTTCTTCCATCAAAAACATAAATCCGCCGCATTCCGCCAAACTGGGCATTCCGTTTTCTATAGCAGAAGCAATAGATTCCTTCATGGATTTATTCTCCGATAATTCCTTGGCGAACAATTCGGGATAACCTCCACCAATCAATATGCCCTGAATGTTTTCAGGAAGGGCTCTATCATGAACAGGAGAAAACTCTACTATTTCTATCCCCTGATTTTTCAGTTGTCTCAGGTTCTCCTCATAATAAAAACAAAAGGCTTCGTCCCTGGCAACTGCCAACTTAAGATTACATTCTTTGGCCTCCCAAGGCAATCCTTCATCCTTCATTATTTGATTATTATGAATGACCTTATCTGAATTAGATATCTCAATCCTTTCAGAATCGTCATTGAGATTAGTCTCAGATTCATCAGCTAATTCCATCACCTCAATTATGGAATCGACATCGCAGCTTTCCTGAATCATCTCGCTTACGTAATCAAGTTGCCTTTTTAAATCATCTATTTCGTGAGGCAACTTAAGTCCCAGGTGCCTACTCTCCAAATTGATGTTTTTATTATGTGGAAGAAATCCAAGAACAACCGTATCCCTATTCATTTCACCAATCATTTTATTAATCGCTGGAGCCATCGTATCAAAATAGGCTTGGCTTGCTCTATTTAGAATAATGCCTTTGATTAGTCCTTGAGTGTCATCGGAAAGTATACCCTTTATCAACGAAATCAAAGTAGTATAGATTCCTTTACAGTCTATCAGCAGAATAATAGGAGTCCTTGTTATAGAAGCAACCTCATAGCAAGAACCCTTCCCCGGGAATACTCCGTCCAAGGAGATACCGTCATATATGCCCATTACTCCTTCTATTACAGAATATTCGCCTCCCACAGTACCAAAAAACCGTTTGAGCTCTTTTTCATCCAAAAAGAAACTATCCAGGTTTTCACTTGGCACTCCTATTACCTGTCTGTGGAACATGGGATCGATGTAATCAGGACCGCATTTAAAAGCCCTCACTTTACCTTTGAATTTCTCATTCCCGTTTAAAAGATTCAACAGTCCGCATGTAAAAAGGGTTTTGCCGCTTCCGCTTCCTGCGGCAGCAATCATAACTCTGTTTATTCTTTTGTGATTATTCTCTTTTGTTTTCATCACATTCAGTACACTTATTTAAAATCAAATGAAACTATATAAACAGGGTTTTCTCCCATCATCATATGGTATTCACCCACGGATTTACTTCTACTGACAGAAATCTGCTCTATTATCAAATTCTCAATTATCTCTTTCTTTTCAAATTCCTTAATTATAGCCGTCAGCTCCGAGATGGTTTCCAAGCTAATGGCATTTGTAACTATTCGCATTCCGGGATTCAACCCTCGGAGACAATCCAGAATCTCTCTCATGTTTCCACTGCTTCCACCAATAAATGCATGAGTAGGAATTGGAAGGTCTTCATTCACAATAACCTCCGGGGCGTTTCCGAAGATGATTTCGACATTGCGTCTGTTGAACTTCTCTTTATTCCTGTTTATTAGGGAGATAGCCTCCTCTTTTTTCTCAATAGCAAAAACGCGAATTGAATCGGATAGACCCGCTGCCTCC
>CADBSP010000071.1 GCA_902797405.1 uncultured Eubacteriales bacterium
GCCCAAGCTGAAGGCGAGAAGGCCGAGGAACAAAACAGTTCCGAAGAAGGCGAGAAAAATGAAGGAGACAGTGAGTCGGCTGAAGGCTAGAAAGGAGAAACCTTGTACCTAAATAAGAGTACAATAGTAATGGTATCAGGATGTGCGTTCCTTTACGTGATGGCAGGTGTTTTTCGCCTGATAGACCATAACGTTGAGGGCTTTCCCATACGCATTTCCGCCATCTCATACTTGGCTATTTGCGTAATCTGCATGGTATGTATTCACTATTTGGGGAGAGACATACCTAATCTCCACGCCAGAAAGTATTTGACTATATCTGTTGTAATACTGTTTATCTGGCAGCTCGTTGGATTGGTCAAGGATGTGCTTTATCCTGAGGATTATGCGATAAACCGCTACCTTTGGTATTCATATTACATTCCAATGCTCTTCATCCCAAACACCATCTTTATTTCGACCCGAAGTGCAGGACTTCACAATAATCAAAAAATTAAAAGCGAATGGTATTATACCTTGATACCAACAACGCTCCTCGCCTTAGGGGTAATGACCAACG
The DNA here is from genome assembly GCA_902797405.1 of uncultured Eubacteriales bacterium. GTDB lineage: Bacteria > Bacillota > Clostridia > Peptostreptococcales > Anaerovoracaceae > Eubacterium_B. Next base: position 560 of record CADBSP010000071.1, read on the forward strand.
ACAATCATCAGATGGCCTTTTCATTCCAGAATGGACCGGAAAGCTTTTATTTGGGAAGAAGCTACGGCCCTCTTTTCTATATAACCATGATTTGGATTTTCGTAATGTTCGGAATGACTATAGGTACCCTTTGGAGCAAAATAGAAGTTGAAAAAACCAAATCATATATTTGGGTTGTTCTTTTAGTAATAGGCATAGCGGGGATCTATTTGGTTTGGCGTATTACAGGATACAAAGTTTTGCCTTGGTTAAATGACATGTACGACATTCCACACATATGGGCAGGTATCATCATAATAGCCATGGAGTTAAGCGTCAGACTTGGTATAGTTAGATCAAACTATAACTTCATGGAATTCTTTAGAGCCTCGACCATGTCGTCATCCCTCTTTGACGCTGACGGCACAATCAGATATCAGACGTCGGGTATTATACCCTTCACCTACGAACAAGGCCAGGAAGCCTTGAAGCACAACGTATATATTGACAAGAACCACAGACTAAGCGGCAGATACATATCCGGAGGATACGCTCTTTGGACCGACGACCTGTCTTTGTTTAATGATTTAAGTGAAAAACTCAGTGACACTCAGGAACACCTTAAGGAAGAAAACAACCTGATCAAAGCTGAAAACGAAATCATCGCACGTCGCGCCAAAGCTGACGAGAGAAACAAACTCTATGACCTGATGGCTCAGAGCGTCAGTCCGGAGCTTGACATAATAGAAGATTTAATAACCAATACCACTCCCGATAGCCCTGACTTCAAGGAAAGACTATCCGCAGCCTGCGTGTATAAGGCCTTCATCAAAAGATACTGCAACCTCACACTTTTGGCACAGGACCGGGAAGAACTCTCATCCTTTGAACTGGAAAACAGTATCAGGGAGTCAATGCAGTATATCCAACTGAGAGGAATCGACTGCGATTTGGTAAAATTCGGCGAGGGTTATTTCCCTGCAGAGGGACTTCTTCTGGCGTACTCAATGTTTGAACGAGCCATAGTTGTTGCCACCAATATGGAAAGTATAGTTGTAGAAATCGCAGCCAATGAACGTGGATTCAGAATGAATCTGCACATATACGGAGATCAAATGGGGCTTAAGGGATCAGACTTTGATGACTTTGATGAAAAATTGGAAAAACTTGGAGGAAAGAGAAGATTCATAGAAGAGGAGAGGTCTATTTATCTCCGAGTGGATATTCCTAAAACCAGGAAGCTCGCGGACGGCGAATCCGGAAGGGAAGGTGACGCTGCATGAGTTTTGCTGTAGGAACAATGACTTCGATGGGTGTGGTAATATGCTTTGCCATAGGAACGGCATTGGTGCTTATGGGAGCATACACCGTAATCCTGATGGGAACCACATTCACTCCCAAGATGATCTATGTGGGTGTAGCACTTTTTGTTGCAGATATTATCATATACTATACCACCTTCGAGGTGGCGAAGGTGGCGCATGAAAGCAATATTCCGAGCACGATAATTGGTAAATGGTTTGCCAATATTGAACCTATTAACAGATGGATAGTCATGGCCACAATTCTGGCTATAGGGGTTATCAGGGTAATCTGGGTTAGAAGAACTATAAAAACCACAATAACTCAGTTCTCAGTAGGTGAGACGCTGGACCTTATTCCTTTAGGTGTTGCATTTTCCAACAAATACGGACAGATAATGCAGGCCAATGAAACGATTAATAACCTGAGCTATGAACTGACGGGAAAGGTTTTGGTCGATGAAAACGACTTCTGGAATAAGATATCAAGTGGCGATATAATCAGCGGAACGCCTATCAATATGGACCTGGGAGGCATAACTCAGGAAAACGAACCTTCGGGTTGGTCCTATGGAGCCGGTGAGGCAGTTAGAGATGAGAAGAACAGAGTGGAGAGGCCAGTAATAGCCCTGTCAGATGGAAGTGTTTGGCTGTTTGAGAAAACAACAGTAGAAAGCGAAGTTGGACCCGTTAGCCAGATCTTGGCCGTCGATGCAACAAAGGAAGAGGAACTGGTTCGCGAACTGGAGCACGGCAACCAGCAGCTTCGCGACATGAACAGACGTCTCCGTCGCTATCATGAAGAAGTGGACGATACAGTTCGAAGTGAGGAACTTCTGGAAGCAAAAATGAGGGTACACGATAGAATGGGAGAGACCCTCCTGGCAGCAAAGATTTATCTCACAAACGAAGAGAGTCCGGTTGATGCCGCAACCGTTCTAAAGAGCTGGGAAGAGGACTTGACTCTTCTTAGAGAAGAGGCTAAGGGAGAGGAAGCGCCTAAGCAGGTAGAACGTTTCATGGATGCGGCCAAGCATCTAGGAATAGATCTTCAGATAGCCGGTGAAATACCGGAGAACAGAGAGGTAATGAATCTAATCTGCGTTGGAATTCAGGAGTGCATGACCAATGCACTTCAGCATTCCGAGGCCACGCAAATGTATGTAACCATTTTGAAGGATGACTTTGGGTATACGGTTAATTACAGCGATAATGGAAAGACGCCTAAATATCCGATTAAAGAAGGTGGCGGGCTGAGGCTACTTAGAGAAACCGCGGAGAATATGGATGCCACCATGAAGTACGTGGAGGGCAGACATTTCCAACTGGCATTGGAAATACCAAGGCCGGATAGTGACCTTTGATTTTTTGTCAGATGACGACATCGGAGTACGTCAGGTAGATGGCGACTTTTGATTTCGGATATCGACTTATAAGGCATTTCGTGATAAACTATAGTATTGCAATGTGGAAAAAGTAATAGGTAATTAGGAAAGGGAAAAGAAGATGTATAATGTTTTGATCGTAGAAGACGATGCCATTACAAGACAACTTCTGGAGATGTTCATAACCAACAGCGATAAGTATGAGCTAGTCGCGGCAATAGATGATGCAGACCTGGCTCCGCTTTATTGCGCAAAGGGTGGGATTGACTTGGTACTAATGGACATCAGGACAGCAATGAGAGCAAACGGGCTGGATGCCGCAGAGAGGATAAAGAAAAAATATCCTAAAATCAAAATCATTATCTGCACATCCATGCCGGAATACTCGTATTTGAAGCGTGCTCAGGA
>CADBSP010000072.1 GCA_902797405.1 uncultured Eubacteriales bacterium
TCTTTATTCCTGTTTATTAGGGAGATAGCCTCCTCTTTTTTCTCAATAGCAAAAACGCGAATTGAATCGGATAGACCCGCTGCCTCCCTGGCAATAGAACCGGTTCCGCTCCCAATATCATATAGCACAGAATCCTTCGAGAGAGCTAACCTCACTATGCTTAAGTGCCTTATGGAAGATTTGGTCATAGGAACTTTGTCACGTTCAAATTCCTCGTCTTCTATTGTTTTAAAAATAGGCAGTGTGTAATTACTATTCATAATTAATCCTTTTCCGGATGCACTCCTGTAATACGGGGTTTTAAACTTAGTTAGTAAAATCCGTCTTTAAAAGAATACTTTGACCGTTTCCGTTTTAAATCTTTAAGTTTTCTATTAGCGCAACATATAGCCCCTTTGGAAGACTATCTACAATGCTTGACTTGGATCTCACATCTTCATCAAAGCACTCATCCAATGTAAACTCTGTTATTTCCTCATTTGGATACGATAGTTCATATCCCAATGTGATTCTTATATCCTTTGCCTCAATCATCTTGCCTTCAGCATGAAGATCTGTTCCTTTGGTTTCTGATTGAAACCGGCTCATTAGAGCTTCAATCAAAACATTTACATCCTCTTTACCTGAAAGCAGGGTGAAAACTTTTCTGTTAGAAAGAACGTCTTCGACAAGTTTATTAATATATCCTTCTTCTTTAGATTTTCCATGTATGCTGGTTATTATTGAATCGGAATAACTTACCCCTATCCTTGCTGCAAAGTATGATAGCGAAGATATGCCTGGAACAATCTCTATTTCATAATTAAGTTCAAAAAGCCCCGTCTTCATCTTTTCTGTTCCACTAAAAAATCCGCTATCACCACTAAACAGTATCGAAACGGTTTTCGGCTTTCTGTCCCTAATCACGGGAAGAACATCCTTTGCCAAATAGTAAGCATATGTCACCTTGTCTTTTGCACAGGATTTAATCATCCTCTCCGCACCAAAGACAATATCAGAAGAATCGATTGCAGCCTTCGCTCTTAAGGTCAAATAATCCGGGTCCCCGGGTCCAATGCCAATTAAATATATCTTTCCTTCTATCTCACTATTATCGTTATTATCGTTTTCATGCTCACTATTATCTTTTTCTTTCTTTGATTGCGAATCATCGGATAATGCAGTTCTGTTTTTAGCTTTCACAGTCAGTCCGGCATACCTTTCCAAGGCTTCGTCTACATATATTCCGTCTTCTTTAGTAGGTCGGCCTATTACAAAAACTCGTATACCCATTTCCTGAGCAGCTTGTATTTTTTCGGGATACCCTCCGGTTTTGCCACTGTCCTTGGTTACCATAAGGTCGATATGATATTGAGAAATAAGAGCTTTGTTTAAATCCGTGGTAAAAGGTCCCTGCATCGCGATTATGTGATCCCTTTTTATCCCCGCCTCTTCACATAGGCGAATGCTTTCTTCCGAAGGAAGAACTCTGGCATATAGTTTTTCTGATGATAATCCGCTATATTTATTTAATTCCTTACTCCCTGTTGTAAGAAGAATGTTTCCAACAAAAGTTTTTAAGGTTTTAATGCAGGACTCCGTGTCTTCATAATACTCTATAAAACTGTTTGCGCTGGCATGCTCCCCTTGCAATCCACACCATTCGTTATTGCAATTACCTTCGTAGGTTTGCCTCGCAGAATCATCGCTGTCGCGGAGAATTCTAATATATTCCTTTCCTGTTTCCCTACATGCCTCTTTGATATTATCTGTGACGATAACTGCATATGGATGAGTTGCATCAAAAACAATATCTGCCGCATCACTAATGAATGCCTTCATTTCCTCCTTTTGCATTCTCCCCTGATGGACGGTTACCAAAGGATTCTCTTCGAGCATCATTTCTCCATACTCTGTTGCAACCGAAACCATGTGGGAGATTCCGGCCTTAACAAATCCCTCCGATAATTTCCTTCCTTCGGTTGTCCCTCCAAAGATTACGATTCTCATCTTTTATATCCCCTAGGTGTTACGAGCTTACCATCAATTATTCTGGTTTGAGAGTTACCCACAAAAACTGTTGTAAACATATCCACCTCTTCAACAGACAGTTCTCTTAAAGTGCACACTTTACACTCGGTTCCTTCCCTGCCAATGTTCTTTACATAACCGCAGGGCCTATCATCTTCTATACTCTCCATCAAAATCTCACATGCGCGTTTCAAATAATCATGTCTTTTTTTACTGGATGGATTGTATATGGAAATCGCAAAATCCCCTTCCGCTGCAGCCCTAAGCCTTTTCTCAATCTTCTCCCAAGGAGTCAAAAGATCGCTCAAACTAATTACACAAAAATCGTGATTAAGCGGAGCACCTAGAACCGCCGCACCGCTTGTTGCCGCTGTAATTCCGGGAATCACTTTTATTTCAAACTCTTCTTCATATTCTTCGGAAATCTCAAACATAATGGATGCCATTCCATAAATGCCCGCATCCCCACTACAAACCATGGACACACGCTTACCTTTAATAGTTTCTTCAAAGCACATTCTACATCTTTCAACTTCCTGCTTCATAGGAGTTGAAAGCATTTCCTTGTATCCATAATTATCTCTTAGAAGATCCAAATAAACATTATATCCTATCAGAACATCCGATTGGTCTAAAGCATCCTTAGCTTCTTTTGTTATCATATCGTCGGAACCGGGACCCATTCCTATTACATGAATTATTCTTTTATTTTCATTCATAATAATTCCTTTTATTTGAGTTTTCTCAATAATAAATAATTCTAATTCAATCCAATTAAGCCAGATATATTTATGAAAATGAACTATACTAAATCAGATTAAAACTATTTTTATTCCATATTATTTCATTTTCTAAATAAGAATCTGTTCTATGAAGTATCATTAATTCCGGGATGCAAAGGCCAAGGTCATTCCATTCTTTGGAGTCTTTTTCATTTTCAGGAACCCGCCTTCTCCCATTGCTGCCAAGGCAGCTCTTTCACATACATTATCAACTCCCGTTATTTCTTCAACAAATTCCGATGCCGTAAACTCTCCTTCGACTTTTGATAATGTCTCACTGTCAAA
>CADBSP010000073.1 GCA_902797405.1 uncultured Eubacteriales bacterium
ATCCACATAGTGCATCTCTGTGAACACTTCCGCAGCAAGTCTATCTATACTCTCTCCTTTTAGCACCTCGTCCGTTTTTTTATCCAACAGACAGACTATCTCCGCGTCGTCTCTGGCTACTTTTCTAATGGCAACACCGAAGAGCAAATTGGAAAGCAAATTGTTTCCGACAACTAAAAAACGCTTCTTTCCAACTGCAGTTGTACTGATTCTATAAATTGTTCCGGACTCGTCCAACGTGTACATCAAAAGCTTAATGGGTAGGTCCGCCGGCTTCTTAAGAACCGGCATCTTCGGTGCGATTATGGCATACCCCTCCACATCCACCTGTCCATATGCGCGATCGATTCCCGTAACATCATCTATGTGCAAAGGAATTGATGCCAGGGACGCATTGCAAATCACCTCGTCCCCTACCTTTAGCCCTTTTATATTGGGGTAATCATCATCTATTTCAGCAACAACACCAAAGAGTAGTCCTCCTGTATCGGTCACAGGATTATGGAGTTTTCCACGCCGAATGACAATGTCGATTATCTTTTGTTTAATCTTTTGTTCATTATCTCCGCCTTCCAGACAAAGTTCTTTAAAGCTTGTTCCCTCAATTTGTATTCGCTTTACGTCCAGCCGCATTTCTCCTGAATTCAGGTATCTGGTATTGTCCAATTTCCAAGCAGATGCGGGTAATACATGCTTCGGTTCCAGAACTCTTTCGGTTCCATAATTGGTCTTCATTGCTTTGCCCTTTCAGAAATATGCTTTACAACAACTATTAGCAATTATTCACAATTCGTCGTATTACTATCCACGATATTCATAATAATGCCAATATATCAAAACCTTCTGTGTCCATTTCGGTTCAGGTAAATAATCTCGAACATAAATCGGTTCATCGGAATATACTGCAATATTAACCTAAAAAAAAGAGATTTGCAACTTTAAATAATCCAACCCCATGTGCTACAATCCAATGTATGAATAGAAGGATTTATTTTGCGAAGGGAGAATAGAAATGAGCGAGAAAATCACATCAACAATCAGACTAAGAATGTCAGCAAAGGACGCACACTACGGCGGTAATTTGGTCGATGGAGCACATATGGTTCACCTCTTTGGTGACGTTGCAACGGAACTGCTTATTAAGTGCGACGGAGACGAGGGTCTCTTTGTTGCATATGACAATGTCGAATTCCTGGCACCAACTTATGCCGGCGACTATATTGAGGCATACGGTGAAATCACCGAAATCGGAAACACATCCAGAAAAATGGTTTTCGAAGCTCGCAAGGTTGTTGTTGCACGCCCTGACATAAGCGCCTCTGCAGCAGATTTCCTGGATGAGCCAATCGTAGTAGCAAGAGCCTCCGGAACCTGCGTAGTACCTAAAGAGTGCAAAAGAAAATAGTTCTGCATTTGTAAGCCGAACGATTCCTAAAGGTTTTGTCAAATATTAGGAAAAACGTTCCTCTTTTTAACAAAGTAACACAAAAAACGTTCCTTTTTTAGATTATTTTAATCAAAGAGGAACGTTTTTTCTATTGTTTTCCAGCCATGCTTTTTTCCGCTGTTGCGTCAACATTTCGTGAGCACTGTTTTATCTAGCTTTCGCAAGCGCTGTTCTGCTACACCTTTGCGGAGACTGTTTTATCATGCTTTTGCAAGCGCTGTTTTGCTACACCTTAGCGGTGACTGTTTTATCATGCTTTTGCAAGATGTATTTTTAGAGATCGTCAACCAGCGCGGAGCTCTTGGCGTAGGCTGTGGAGCGAGCTTCGAAGAAGTCAGTCTTTACAAGGTTTGCGTTAGCATACTGGCTCACCCACTTCATGCTTTCCGGCTCATCCTCGTAACCCTCATAAAGAGTGCCTAATCCCAGATTGGAATAGCGGAGATTTCCAAGGTATTTAATATAGTCAGTGACCATCTGCTTGTTTAGTCCTTCAATGTCATCACCAATCACATAGTGACCCCATTCAATCTCCTGACGAACGCCTTCCTCTATCATCTCCTTAATCATCTGATCAACTTCCGGAGTAAAGAGTTCCGGCTCCTCTTTTCTCAGTTCAATCAAAATATTTCTGAATAGCCAAAGATGTGTGTTTTCATCCCTGTTGATATATCTGATTTCCTGGACCGATCCCGGCATGCGACCATTACGTCCCAGATTGTAGAAGAACATGAACCCACTGTAGAAATAAACGCCTTCCAAAATATAGTTTGCAATCAAAACACGAAGGAAATTGTGCATGCTTTTGTCTTCCTGGAATGCATTGTACTGATCTCCGATGAACGTATTTCTCTTTAGGAGGTGTTCATCATCTTTCCATTGGAATAGGATTTCATTTCTCTCATGTGGATTACAAATCGTGTCCAGCATATAGCTGTAGCTCTGGGAATGAATGCATTCCTGGAAGGTCTGAATAGCCAAACAAAGATTCACTTCATTTGCAGTGATGTATTCTGCGACATTCGGTAGATTCGCAGTCTGAATAGAATCGAGAAAAACAAGGAAACTGAGGATCTTATCATATGCACGACGCTCAGGTTTGTCCAGTATCGGATAATCCTTGATATCCTTATCCATATTGATTTCTTCGGGAATCCAGAAATTGTTCATCGCCTGGCGATACCAATCGCTGACCCATGGATACTTTAGATTATTGAAGTCATTTAGGTTTGTGGTGTTTCCACCTATCATACGGCGATCAACTACTTCAGTATCGCCTTCCGGATTAAACAAAGGTCTTCTAATTAATTCTGCCATTTCATTTCCTTTCTTTAAACATTTTTTATGCGCAGCTGACAACGCTACATGGATAATTAAGACTGAATGCGCAGGATTTTTTTCCTGTAGCTAGGAAGCAAGCAGCCGAGGAACGGAGCGTACTAAAGTACGTGAGTACCGCAGGACTGCG
>CADBSP010000074.1 GCA_902797405.1 uncultured Eubacteriales bacterium
TTCTGAAAAAATATTAAAAATTTTCAAAAAAATCTACACAAAATAAAAATAGGTGTTATAATAGTACCGTTATCAAGGAAAAGAAGTGTTTGGGATCTGTTTCTACCCATAAGCAGTCCAAAACAAAATAAGTCCTATATTAGTCCATAAGATTCTATCAGGAACCTATCCCAAACCATCCTTGAAACCTTAATTTATACGTAATTTTGACACGGCAGCAAATATTTCTTTGTTGGCCGTTTTTTATTCTTATAACAGCACACATTAGTGGCATAACTATGATATAATGTGGCCACTTTAATAAATAGAATATCTGCCAATATAGTTTCGGATGAACGGCCCGATTGTTTCTACCGTGCAGCCCTATGCACGACTATTGGTTCAATAGGACGGCAATCATTTGTTTTTGTCGTTAAAAATTGATTCTTGTATTGGCGGACAGTAAAAGGTCTGCTTTTTTAATTGAGGATTTTATTATGCGAAGAATGGAAGAGAAAATATTAAAGGAAGGACAGGTTCTGCCAGGAGGGATTCTTAAGGTAGGAAGTTTTCTCAACCAGCAAATAGATACGGAATTTCTCATGGAAATGGCAGAGGAGATTAATTGGCTCTTTGGTGACGGAGGAGTTTCAAAAATTCTAACAATTGAATCAAGTGGCATTCCTTTGGCGGTAGCGGCAGGAATCATAATGAAGGTTCCCGTGGTTTTTGCCAAAAAGCATAAAACCAGCAACGTGGATGGGGAAACGTATAAATCAAAAGTCCATTCCTTTACACACAATGAGGACTATGAAATAATTGTCGCTCGGGACTACATAAGAGAAGATGATAGAATTCTTTTAATAGACGATTTTCTGGCAAACGGAAACGCGCTTAGAGGTCTGATAGAACTAATCGAGCAGGCACGCGCTACACTGGTGGGGTGCGCTGTCGCAATAGAAAAATGCTTCCAGGATGGTGGAGACAGACTCCGCGCCCAGGGAGTAAGAATCGAAGCCCTGGCGGCAATCGAATCCATGACAGATACGGAAATAGTTTTCCGTTAATGTAAATAAAAAGTGTAAACACGATCGGAGGAGAAAATGAAAAAGAAAAGTTTGGTATTAATCATGATTTTTGTTCTCGCTGCAGTTGGCATCCTGACAGCATGCGGAGGCAATTCCGGCAGTTCCGGTTCATCTGGCGGTTCATCCGGCGATGCTTCAGGTGGTGCAGAAGGTGGAGCAGCTGACATTAAAGTGGGCTTTATCATGCTTCACGATGAAAACTCAACCTACGACCTTAACTTCATAAACGCAGCAAAAGAAGCATGCCTTAACCTCGGCATTCCGGAAGAAAACTATATGATAAAGACCAACGTACCTGAAGGCCAGGAATGCTATGACGCAGCAGCAGAATTCGCTGATGCAGGATGCAGCATCGTTTTTGCTGACTCCTTTGGTCATGAAGACTATATGATCCAGGCAGCAAAGGAATTCCCGAATGTTCATTTCTGCCATTCCACAGGAACAAAGGCCCATACGGAAGGCCTCGCAAACTACCACAATGCATTTGCTGCCATCTACGAAGGTAGATACCTTGCAGGTGTTGCAGCAGGAATGAAACTAAATGAAATGATTGAAGCCGGCCAGTTCAAACCGGAAGAAGCAAAGATGGGTTATATCGGTGCATACACATACGCAGAAGTAATCTCCGGATACACATCCTTCTATCTTGGAGCAAAGTCCGTATGCCCGACAGTTACAATGGACGTAACCTTCACAGGTTCCTGGTATGATGAAACAGCTGAAAAAGAAGGCGCAAACAAACTCATAGGTGCAGGCTGCAAACTGATCAGCCAGCACGCTGACTCCATGGGTGCTCCAACAGCATGCGAAAACGCAGGAGTTCCAAACGTATCCTACAACGGAAGCACCATTGACGCTTGCCCGAACACATTCATCATTTCTTCCAGAATCAACTGGGTACCGTATTATGAATATGCAATCAAGGCCGTAATGAAGGGTGACAGCATCGACGCCGACTACAGCGGAGGACTTGCAGAGGGTGCAGTAATGTTGACAGAGCTGAACGAATCAGTTGCAGCAGAAGGAACAGCAGCAAAGATAGAAGAAGTACAATTGGCTATTGAGACAGGTAAGCTTCACGTATTCGATACATCAACATTCACAGTTGAAGGAAAGACTCTGGATTCCTACATGGCAGACGTTGACACAGACCCTGCATACGAAGGAGATACAGAGGTTATCGCAGATGGTTTCTTCCACGAGTCCCAATATAGATCTGCTCCGTACTTCGACCTTAATATCGATGGAATCAGCCTCCTCGATACAGCATTCTAAGGATATCAGGCATTTAATCAATCTAGAATAATTCAAGAATAATTCGCCTTTGTTATTTAATAGCAATCTAGTAATGGGGTATTCCTCATACACGGGATGGCTTTGCAATTAGCGCAAAGCCATCCCTGATACTTTTTTACCTAGTAGGGGGTTAAAAATTGGAAACGCAAATACCTGCCGTAAAAATGAAAGGTATCAGCAAATCCTTTGGATCGATTCAGGCCAATAAAGATGTTGACCTTGAGATTTATAGAGGAGAGATACTGGCACTCTTAGGAGAGAACGGAAGCGGCAAAACCACATTAATGAATATGCTTTCCGGAATCTATTACCCTGATGCGGGAGAAATAGAAATCGACGGAGAGCCCGTGACGATAAAGTCGCCGAAGGACGCCTTTGATCACGGAATCGGTATGATCCACCAGCACTTTAAGCTCGTGGATGTTTTTACGGCTGCAGAGAATATTGTGCTTGGCCTGGACAAAGCCGATGGTGAAACAGCAAGGCTCGACTTGGATGCAGCATCGAAAAAGATAAAAGAAATCTGTGACAGCTATGGTTTCGATGTTGATCCAAAGCAGAAGATTTACGACATGTCCGTGTCTCAGAAACAAACGGTAGAGATCGTTAAGATACTTTATCGCGGCGCGGATATTTTGATTTTGGATGAACCAACGGCAGTGCTCACTCCTCAGGAGACTGAAAAGCTCTTCGCAGTGCTTCGCAATATGAGGGACGACGGCAAGGCCATTATCATAATCACCCACAAGCTCCATGAAGTTGAGGACATCAGCGACCGTGTTGCCGTTCTAAGAAAGGGTGAATACATAGGCGAGATGAAAACCGCGGAATCGAACGCCCAGGAGATGACCAATATGATGGTCGGACGTCAGGTTTCGCTTAATATAGAGAGACCTAAACCTGAGAATCCGAAGGAGAGAATCAGGGTAGAGGGACTAACAGTAAAAAACATCGACGGTGTCGTCAAGTTGGACGATGTGAGTTTTAGTGCAAACACAGGAGAAATCCTTGGAATCGCAGGAATCTCCGGAAGCGGTCAAAAAGAGCTTCTGGAGGCAATCGCCGGTCTTCAGCGCGTGGAATCTGGAAGCATCAAATATATCGAAGACGAGGGTGGTGAAGATCAGCTAATCGGAAAGGACCCGATGGAAATCGCAGCCCTTGGTGTGCAGCTTTCCTTTGTTCCCGAGGATAGACTGGGCATGGGACTTGTAGCCAGCATGGACTTGACGGACAATATGATGCTTAGATCATTTAGAAAAGGTCGAGGTATTTTTACAGACAGAAAGTCACCGAGAGGACTTGCAGAGAAGGTCGTCAAGGAATTGGAAGTAAACACTCCCGGAGTATCAACACCGGTTCGACGTTTGTCCGGCGGTAATGTCCAGAAGGTTCTCGTGGGTAGAGAAATCTCATCTGCGCCAACCGTTCTTCTTTCCGCATATGCCGTTCGCGGGCTGGATATAAATTCATCATACATGATTTACGACCTTATCAACCGCCAAAAGAAGAAAGGCGTTGCGGTAATCTACGTTGGCGAGGACCTGGATGTTCTCCTGGAGCTTTGCGACAGAATACTGGTTCTATGCGGAGGAAAGGTCAGCGGAATTGTCGACGGAAAGACCGCAACAAAAAACCAGGTTGGACTTATGATGACAAGGCTGGGAGGTGAAATCGATGAATAAAGAACCGAAGGCACCTCTGGTACATATCGTAAAACGCGCGGCGCTGCCTTGGCAGAAGTCGATGCTGATACGCGCGGCGGCAATCATATTATCGCTGATTGTCTGCGGAATACTGACGACTGTTTTTACCGGATTAAACCCGTTTAAGGTATATGGCGCGATGTTCACCGGAGCGTTCGGCACGCCCAGAAAAATGTGGATTCTCGGGCAGGAGATAGCAATACTTCTGGCAGTTGCGCTGGCGCTAACCCCCGCGTTCAGAATGAAGTTTTGGAACCTAGGCGGTGAAGGACAGGTTCTGATGGGAGGCTTAGCTACCGCAGCCTGTATGATTTTGTTCGGGGACAAGATACCAAACGGACTCTTGATTCCACTCATGATCGTGTCGGCTATATTGGCCGGCGCGGTGTGGGCTCTTATACCGGCCATATTTAAAGCCAGATGGAATACCAATGAAACTTTGTTCACCCTGATGATGAACTACGTGGCTACGCAGCTCGTTGCATATTTCGTAATCATCTGGGAGGTTCCGAAGGGCTCAGGAAAAATCGGAATCATCAATCAAAACACCGAGGCCGGATGGCTCCCGCAAATCGGCACCTATAAATACCTTTTGAATATCTTGGTCGTTGCGGTGCTTACAATTCTCATGTACATCTACCTAAAATACAGTAAGCAAGGCTACGAGATAAGTGTCGTTGGGGAGAGCAAGAATACCGCACGATACGTCGGCATAAAGGTCGAGCGAGTCATCATTCGCACCATGATTATCTCCGGAGCAATCTGCGGATTCACAGGGCTTTTGCTCGTTGGTGGAACGGACCACACCATAACGACGACTATCGCAGGAGGGCGCGGCTTCACTGCCGTAATGGTAGCCTGGCTCGCCAAGTTCAATCCGGCGATAATGGTAGCGGCCAGCTTCCTTCTCGTATTCATGGGAAGAGGCGCCAGCGAGATATCGACGACATTTGGCCTCAATCAAAGTTTCGCAGACATACTAACAGGAATAATCCTTTTCTTCATAATAGGAAGCGAATTCTTTGTTAACTATAAGCTGGTATTCCGCAGTTCCAAGAATGAAGGAGGGGAAGCGTAATGTTTGATCTAGTAACATTTATACCAAGGGCTATTGTCCAAAGCATCCCACTTCTCTATGGAAGCGTGGGCGAAACTATTACAGAAAAATCAGGAAACCTTAACCTCGGAATCCCCGGCGTCATGTACGTTGGAGGGATATCGGGGGTAATCGGTGCATTTCTCTATGAAAGAAGTGCCGGAAGCGCGGAAAACATGAACGCATTCTTAGCAATCATGATACCGCTTCTTTGCTGCCTGATAGGTTCACTCCTCATGGGGCTTCTCTATTGCTTCCTCACGGTTACACTGAGAGCAAACCAAAACGTAACAGGCCTCGCCATGACTACTTTCGGAGTTGGCTTTGGTAATTTCTTTGGTGGCTCGCTAATCAAAATCACCGGAGCAAAGGTTCCTTCAATCGCGCTATCCGCAACGAGCAATATTTTCAGAAAGACCTTGCCTTTTGCTAATACTACAGGTTGGTTCGGGAAGATATTCCTTTCGTACGGATTTCTAGCATATTTTGCGATAATTATTGCTTTTGTTTCTGCATATGTTCTTAAGCGCACGAGGACAGGCCTTCAGCTAAGAGCTATAGGTGAAAATCCGGCAACCGCTGACGCTGCAGGAATCGGAATCACCAAGTACAAATACATGGCGACCTGTCTAGGTTGTATGATTGCAGGACTGGGCGGCCTCTATTATGTTATGGATTATGCAAACGGTGTATGGTCGAACGACGCCTTTGGTGACAGAGGATGGCTTGCAATCGCACTAGTTATATTCACAATTTGGAGACCAAACGTGAGCGTACCGGCATCAATCTTATTCGGAGGCCTCTACATCCTATATCTCTTCATTCCGACCGGCATGAACCTCGCAGTAAAAGAGCTCTATAAGATGCTCCCTTATGTTGTAACAATCATAGTGCTCATCATCACGAGCACACGAAACAAGCGTGAACATCAACCGCCGGAAAGTTTGGGCCTCCCATACTTCCGAGAAGAGCGCTAACGAAGGTAGATATATGAGATATACGGGCGCCCTCTTTAGTGCACCCCATCGCTTGGCCCCCCAGACCCTTTGCCGACCTGCTTTTCCCAATAAATACAAACGGAGCTCCATCCAAAGAGCTCCGTTTTTGCTAGTATGACGGGCATGCCGTCAATCTGTGGTGAAAGTCCACAAGGGGCGTAGCCAACGACGAACCCCATAGCGACTCCCAA
>CADBSP010000075.1 GCA_902797405.1 uncultured Eubacteriales bacterium
AATTACTCCTTAGCTCTACTATTTCCGAGGATGGGTTGCTGGCAATCATCGAATTCATTCTTTCATATACCGGTAACTCTGCTCCGGCAAAACGATAAATAGACTGGTTCTTGTCACCAACAAAAACCAATTTATCCTCCGAGAGTTTATCGCTTTCAAAACCTTCTCCACTACAACAGCAAATAGCCTTAATAACATCCGCCTGGATGCCAGTCGTATCCTGAAACTCGTCTATATAGATTTTAGAGTACTGGGCTCTAACTTTTTCAAGTGCGGCTGGTGATTGCTGAAGAAGTTTTCCCGCTCTGAACAATATATCATCATTAGATAATTCTTCTGCCTGCATATCAATCATTTTCTGGTAATCTGCTTTAACCGGCTCAATGAGGGCAATTACCTTTGCTGCCTTGTCTGTATAAGAAAGAATCTTTTCATATATATCTATAAAATACTCCCCAAATTCTTTTTCCCATTTTGTACCAAATCCTATCAGTTCATTCTCGGCTTTGTCTAAATTAGGATAGTCTTTATCTTGGCTATTAAAATAATTCCCCCCTCCTTGTATTTTTTTTATTATATCTCGAATAATCCTTGAGTCCTCGATATAATGACCGTCTTTCTTTTGAATAGACCCCAGTAGGACCTCGATCTCATTCGTTTTATTATTGCGCGCCCTTGGTTTTCCTCCTTTTGTCATCGGAGGATTCTTTAAAACCTCATCCAGCTCAATCCTATAGTTTTCCAGGGCTCTATCAAAGGCTTGAACATTATCCTTTGCCCACTTCTCATATAGGGAGGAATGATCGGATGGATCAAAAATAACTTTCTCTCGAGTATTGGCAATATCTAAAAAAGTGTTCATTAAAACATCATGAGTATAATCAACAACTTTTTTATTGGTCTTGTTCGGTATTACCCAATCATCTGCAAGCTTTTTATAAATCTCGTCATGGTTCTCATGGAACCATTTATCAAAAAAAGCCGCTGCTCGTTTAACAGAGTCCCCTTCCTCTAAAACCCTTACATCCAGTGCAACATTTGCCTCGAAGGAATTCTCCCTTAATATACGCAGCAGGAAGGAGTGGATTGTTGAAATCTGCATGATATCCAGATTGGCAATGGCATATTGAATTACACCCTTGCGTTTCTCATCGGACGTGTTAGCACTTTTTTCTATTAGTTTCTTTGTTATTTTTTCCCGTAACTCATTAGCCGCTGCTTTTGTGTATGTTATTACCGCAAACTCTTCAATTGGCACTCCTTGAGCTATTTGCTCACTGATTCTGTCTGCAATCAAAGTGGTTTTACCGGCGCCGGCTCCCGCTTCCAAGCTATAGTTTTTATTTCCTTGGCCTGATTCTTCAAGCCTTATTATTCTTCTATTATTCTTTTCAACACTCATTTTCCCTCAACCTCTCATTAAACATCGCATAGCTCTTTATACAAACAATATTCACATGTTCCATAAGCTCCGGCTTTATACATCTTTTTTCTATGTTGTGCCAAAATATCGGCTGTTTCTTTCTTGCCATTCTCCAGTTCATCCAGGAAGGCTTCCATTTCTGCTGCATTCGGATATGTTTTTTTCTCATCAATGGCTGTGAGGATTATCTTAAACCTATTAATGCTGCAATCATCATATGCTTTATCAACAATTAACTCTTCATTGTATATTGGAAATACATATTGAGCAGATTCACACTTTATATCCCAGCCCTTAAGATTATTCTTCTCCAATGCTTCTATTTTTTTCTTAATATAATCCAAGGCCTTAACTTTTTTTCCATCATCCTCTATAATAAATCCGCTGTCCATGACCGCATGCTTATATAGTACGGGCTGCATCAGCTTTCCATCCTTAAGTTCACTCTCTTTATACTTTTTTTGACCGGATTTATAATCTAAAATCCTAAGCCACACCTTTTTATTCTGGTCATCTAGTTTGTAATCTATTCGGTCGATGAACCCTCTGTATTTAATAGTAAGAGGAGTCGAATCATAAGTTACAACAGGATATTCTGCATCCACAAATCCAAGCTCCACCTCAAGGGGGCGCCAACCATAATCCGCTCCTCCTATACTCATTTCTTTGTGCAGTTTGTCTAAATACTCTCTAATTTTCTCCAACTTATCAGCAGCTTCTTTTTCTGCTATTCCATCACTGGGATATGGCACTTTATTCTTTGCTGCAGCCTTACCACTTTCAAAGACCTCAAGTAAAGTAACTTCATCAACCTCATCCCCAAGGTCTTCTGTTTTCGGCTTAATCATTACCCTGGAAATATATTCTTCCAGAATGCCGTGTACAAGTATTCCGCTATCTGCAGGTGCAAGCCACGTCGAACCATCAAACTCATTAAAAGAGCCATCGGGAATACTATAAACCGATTCGTAAGCATATCTTCGCGGACAGTTCATTAGGACTTCCATCTTGCTGGCACTTGTCATTTTTTCTACATCAAATTTATCAAACCCTGTATCCTTGATTTTTTTATCCACCAACAGCTTATCCTCTTTTGGATTACCCTTCTCTAATACAGGCACCTGATCTATATCCATACCTGAAAGAGCCTGCAAAAGGCTTGTATATATTGTGGACGGATTGTTTTCCGTAAACGAATTGGTGTCATATGACGAAAAGCCGATACTTATCCTCTCTCCGGAAAAAGTGGCAAGAGTCCTATAAATACTGCTTCTTCCTTTCTCTATCCATGCTTTAGCGGTAGGTTTAAACCCATTTCCTAAAAGGCTTTCAATTTCGTCGTCATCTAATACTGCTGACTGGGTAACAGGTGATTCCACATCCTTTAATGCCATACCTATAAGATAAACATTGTCTCGCTCCAATACGATCCAGTTATTTAGCTTTTCAACTTTAACGGCATTAGCCCTTTCTTCCTCTTTGGTGCTTTCACTAAGAATCAGTTTTTCCAAAATACTTAAGCACTCTGTTAAGCTGTAGTCTGTATCATCTAAAAGCAGTGCTTTCTTAATCGAGGCAAGACCGTCTAATCCCAGGTTTCTCGTTTTACTCTTTCTCGTATACTCTCTAATAAAGTTCTCCATCTTATCCAGGATAATAGCAGGCTTCAGTTTGTCGGTCTCAGAATAGGGAAAATCATCTCCGGGGCTATTAC
>CADBSP010000076.1 GCA_902797405.1 uncultured Eubacteriales bacterium
CTGCGGTTTTTATTCCAAGGCCGTTGGTGGTAGTTTTGATGTACACGGGGAAGAATATAAGGTTTACAAAGATAAGCTAATTAAGTCGATTAAAGAGTATGGCGAAGTTTCCATGGGTAAGACGGTTGACTCGATTTTCTTCGGTGGAGGAACGCCGACGGTTCTCAGGGCACATGACCTAATTGGGATTTTGGGGGAGATAAAAGATGCATATGCAGTACCGGAGGATTGCGAAATAAGCGTTGAAGCTAATCCCGGTACTGTCGATAAAGAAAAATTAAAGAAAATGGTTGATTGGGGATTCAACAGGCTTTCTCTGGGGATTCAATCCTTTGATGATGATGTGCTAAAAACCCTGGGACGTATCCATACAGCCAAGGAAGCAGAAGAAGCCTTTCTCATGGCCAGAGAAGCAGGATTTAGAAACATCAATTTGGACCTTATGTTTGGAATACCTGGGCAGAGTGTCAGTACCTGGGTTAGGACCCTTGAGAAGGCTTTGTCCCTTAGGCCGGAGCATATTTCTTTCTACAGCCTTCAGCTTGAGGAAGGAACGCCCTTCTTTAAGAAATTTGAAGCAGGTGAATTACAGGAATTACCTGATGTCGTCGATAGAGAAATGTATCATTTTGCCATTAGGATGCTAAAGGATGCAGGATATCATCATTACGAAATAAGTAACGCAGCCCTTCCCGGATTTGAGTGCAGGCATAATATCAAATACTGGACTCTCCATGAATATCTGGGATTTGGACCCAGCGCTGCAGCCTTTTCTGCCGGATACAGGCGTACTATGGATGAGGACCAAGTTGAGACGGATTTTCACCATAATAGCGATTTCGATAATATGTCGGAATTTGTATTCACAGGACTTAGAATGATCAGAGGCATAAACTACGGTGAATTCCGTGCGCGATTCGGAATTGGCTTCGAAGAGGCTTTTGCTGAATGCATGGAGGAACTGGAAAAATACATCCGGGATGGCTTCGTAAGAAGGGATGTAGACGCTGAGGGAAACAGGATGGGCATCCGTCTGACGGAAAAGGGAATCGATATTTCAAACCAAATACTTTCATTATTTGTATAGAATTGTAGAATTTATAATAGATAATCAAACGGTATAGACGAAATGCGCTATGGCTGAACAAACGAAACTTTATTTATCAATAGCATGTAACCTGATTATACTCCTGGCAACCGTGATAATTGTTGTCAGCTACTTTTTCGTGCCCATGAAGGGTGGACAGAAGCCGCCCGGGGTTCGGAAGTTTAGATTCTTCACCACTGATTCCAATTTATTCTCGGCGTTGGCATGCGGATTTGCTTTGTTCTACGAATTGAAGAATTTCAATATGTCATATGTAGTTCTTCCGCATTGGGTAATACTTCTTAAATTTTTTAGCGCCAGCACTGTACTGATTACATTTCTGACGGTTCTGTTTTATCTAGGACCTAAAGACGGTTATATAAACCAGTTTGGAGGCACCAGCTTCTATACTCACCTGGCTGGACCATTATTGGCCATTGCTACACTTCTTATATTCGAGAAAGGTGATAGTATCAGCATAGAGGAAGCTTTTGTGGGACTAATACCATTTGTTGCATACTTCTGGGTGTATTTGAGACAGGTGGTGCTGACCGCTCAGAGGGATGATGAAGGAAATTTAATACGAGGCTGGGAAGACTTTTATGGTTTTAATAGCGGAGGTAAGTGGATTATTACTACTGCCCTTATGACTCCGATTATACTCGCGATAGTGTTTGGGCTACGCGCTTTATATAATTAGAATAAATACAATCGTCAAAGAGAAATTTGAAGTAATACAACTGATAATCAATTGGGAATATCTTTAGGAGAATAATATAATGAGCAAAATGGATTATGATGTAATAATTATCGGTGCAGGCCCCGGGGGCATTTTTTCCGCGTATGAACTCATGACCAAGGCACCGAAATTGAAGATAGGTGTTTTTGAGGCGGGATCGCCACTTCAAAAGAGGCATTGCCCAATCGATGGGGTCAAAGTTAAGGAATGCATCCACTGTAAGCGTTGCGCCATCATGCGCGGATTTGGCGGTGCAGGTGCTTTCTCTGACGGAAAATACAATATAACTAACGACTTTGGTGGAACTCTCTATGAATACATCGGAAGAGAAAAGGCTTTCGAGCTCATGCATTATGTTGATGAGATTAATATGAGCCACGGTGGAGAAGGGACCAAGCTTTTTAGTACTGCGGGAAGCACATTTAAAAAACAGTGCATGCAGAATGGCCTTACTTTGATGGAGGCTTCGGTTCGTCACCTGGGGACAGATATCAACTATGTCGTGCTGGAAAACCTTTTTGAGGAAATGAAAGATAAGGTCGATTTCCATTTCGAAACTATGGTTGAGAGCATTAAGATTAACGGTGCCGAAAAGGCTTTAAAGGCTGTGAAGAAATCAAAGGAAACAAAAGAAAAGGTGCCGGGAAAATCTAAGAAGAATGCCCTGACTTATACAATTGAATATGAAGGCCCGGGTAAAAAGAAGGGGACAGCAACAGCGCCTAAATGCATTGTATCCGTGGGAAGAAGCGGAAGCAAATGGATGGAGCAGGTTTGTGAAGAACTAAGTATTTCAACTCTTAGCAATCGCGTAGATATTGGTGTTCGTGTGGAAATTCCTGCAGAGATTTTTTCACATCTGACTGATGAATTATATGAGAGCAAAATAGTCTATCGTACCAAAAAATACGAGGATAGGGTTCGTACATTCTGCATGAATCCTAACGGCATCGTGGTTACTGAAAATACCAACGGCATTGTAACAGTAAACGGACATAGCTTTGAGGATCCTGCGAAGAAGACGAAGAATACGAACTTTGCTCTCCTGGTTGCCAAGCATTTCTCCGAGCCGTTTAAAGACAGTAACGGCTACGGTGAGAGTATTGCACGTCTATCCAATATGCTGGGTGGAGGAGTAATAGTTCAACGTTTCGGCGACCTGGAACGCGGACATAGAAGCACCCAGAAGAGAATCAACGAATGTACAGTTCGTCCGACATTAAACGCAACACCGGGAGATTTGTCGCTGGTTCTACCAAAGAGGATCCTGGACGGAATTATAGAGATGATTTATGCCCTCGATAAAATAGCCCCGGGAACAGCCAACGACGACACACTTCTCTATGGCGTGGAAGTTAAGTTCTACAACATGGAAGTTAGCTTGAATAATAACCTGGAGACATGCTATCCCGGTCTTTACATAATAGGCGATGGAAGCGGCGTGACCCACTCACTGTCACACGCCTCCGCCAGCGGAGTATTCGTCGCCAGAGAGATCGCAGGGTTAAATTGAGGATTGCAAATAAAGGCTTTTATATACAGCAGATTATGAGAGATGGCTTTAATCCAACCGCTCCCAGCCCCGATAGTAAAAGATACTCTGAAAGATATTGTGTGATTAAAAAGTTCACATGGACCCTATAAATGCGTCTAATCCTGCGTTACCGACTATGCGGACTCTTGGGAGTAGAGCGGGATTATCGCCTA
>CADBSP010000077.1 GCA_902797405.1 uncultured Eubacteriales bacterium
AAATTCATTTCCGCATGCGCAAGTAACTTTACATTCCACATAATCAGGATGGATTCCTTCCTTCATGCTTCTACCTCTTTCTAAATAGTTTTAAAATGTATAATCGTAATATATACTGCAACGGTTCTACCCGTGCAGCCCTACCATTCTATCACGCAATTCCAAGCAAAGCAAGGATTTTTTTCAGATCTCTATCTTACGCTTGTCTGGATCCGTTGCCTGCCTATAAAGAACAAAACGCCTTCCTATAGCCTGTACAAATTCTGCGCCAATTTCTTCTGCAATCTGATTGCAGGTTTCTTTGGCATCCAACTTGGCACCCTCCAGGATATTACATTTCACCATTTCATGCGCTTCCAGATATTCGTCTATACTTTTAATCACAGTCCCCGTTAATCCTGATTTTCCAATAGAAACTGTGGGCGAAATAGTATTTGCCATACTGCGTAATTTACTTCTTTGTTTACCTGTTAACATCGCTCCTCCTTTTTGCCTGTTTCCAAGCTCCATCAAAACAATTGTCCTGCCAGCAATACGTAAATCCAATGTGCGGAGATGCCAGCAGCCAACCCTCCTATCGTGTGGCTGGTTATGGCCTTTCCAATCAAATCCTTGCAATCCAAGCTGTCCATCATAGAGGCGTGGGTGCTGAGATATCCGCTCCAGCACATACACATCGCGGTAAACACCGCTATATCACCTGCGCCTATTAGCCCATGACCAGCCAAATTCGATGTGAGACTCAAGGCTGCACCGGCAGCACCGAGCGCCGTCACCGGAACACCGATTGCCTCAGGACTGGTAAAGCCAAAGAGCGGCTTTATGATAAAATCAACCTTTTCTGCCAGTACAGGAAGAAGCCTTATTCCCTCGTAGGCTGCTCCCGTGTATTCACCGGACTCCGAAGGTCCATTAATAAGCATGAGAACTATGGTACAAATCACCAAAACACCAGGAATGATGCTAATACCCATCTTGACTCCACTATGGCCGCCATCCAAAATTGCTGAAATCGCGCGGCTTCCTATTCCTCCGTGTCTAATCGGACGCATATCCTTAGGTGTACTTCTGATTGCATCGGATGTATATTCTTCCTCTGCACTTTCACCAAAGAACTTGCGAGTGAATTTAAGCATTATACGGGTACTTACTATACTTCCAATCGTGGCCCCTAGAAGCCCAACACCAACTGCAAGGCCCAGTGAAGTCCCCATCTTTGGCGAAAGACTGTACATATATGTGCACACGATTAGCCCCATTCCAAATGCTGTCCCCAGGTTTGTCAAAGCCGGAAACTCAAACTTTTTGAAGTAATGCCTAAAATGATGATCGTCCGTTAATGCCAAAATTGCTGGATTATCGGACAGAAAGGTTGTTACAACCCCTAGCGCCGCCGCACCCGGCAGTTTAAAAATCGGTCGCATTAAAGGCTTAAGCAATCTATTCGCCAGCGATACAAATCCGAATTCGGAAAACAAAGAAGACACAGCGCCCATAATTACGCAGACTGCGGTAATATAGAGCACTGTATCTATAAGTAGTCGATACGCCGTATTCATGATAGTGTTAAGCGTGTTCGCCAATCCCATATAGTAAACGAATATGCCAAAGAAGAATAAGAATACTATTGGGAAGATAAATGTTTCAATCGACAGTTCTTTCTTGAATGAAAAAGAGCCACTTTGTTTTTTCTCGTCCATATTACTCCTTCTCACGCTTCGAACATATTCTACATGATTGCGAAAGACTTAGCAATAGGTCGATTTTGGTTTACTTCAAACTTATGGTCTTCCACCACCGGGGCCTCCGCCTCCCATGAAACCACCGTGACCACCCATCATGGCATTATATAGCTCCGTAACCTGTTGACCGTTTACATATACCTCACCGCCTGTGATTTCTCCACCATAATCATAGTCGAATGGGAACTGTGCATTGATATTCACCACACCGCCGTTAATGTAGAGATAACCGTTGCTGTCCAAGGCATCTGTATCACCTGCACTCATGCTTACTGTGATGTTGCCACCGTTTATTTCCAATGTAGGAGTGTAATCCGTAACCTTTTGTGTAGCATTTATACCATCGTCATAAGCAGCGATGTTTATATCGCCATCGTTTAACGTCACAACTGTTGACTCCATACCTTCTGTAGCATCAATTATAATTGTACCACCATCAACCGTCAGAATTGCATCCGCATGAATGCCGTCATCCATGGCATCCAGATTCAAATTACCATCAATAATATGAACTTCAGTTTCTGCGTTAATTGCATCGTCTCCAGCTGTAATTGTTATATCCCCTCCGGCAATTCCAATTAAGTCGTTTGCGGATAGGCCTTTACCCGATGCCTCCAGCTCATATGTGCCACTGGTTATTTTCAAATCGTCCTTGGAGACGATCGCATGGCCCTGATTGCAGGTTACGGTCAGTTTACCAGAGCCATTAAATACGATATCAGCCTTAGAGAAAATTGCACCGTCCACTTCATTCTCATCCGTCTGAACGAAGCTTCCTGTCGTCGATATCTGATTAACTGATCCTTCAGTCGTCGTGAAGAAGACTTTGTCAGCATTTAGCACATAGATTGCAGCACTCGAATCATTTGTCAAAGTCACATTATCCAGAATGAGCTGAACCTTATCCTCTGTTCCGGGAACATCGACAACTATCTGTCCCTCCATCTCTCCTGTGAGAAGATAACTTCCTGCCTCTGTAATTGTAACGGAGCCTCCTGTCATTGTTAAAGTTTCGTAATCCGAATAACCGATATCAAAATCCCTCTCCGTAAAGCCATCAGGTACCACAACCGCAGATGTTGTGACTATCGTTGAATCGGTAGCAGATGCGGAGTTTGATGAACTTTCCAAAGTTGATGTCTCGTTTCCCTCTCCATCTTCGGAGGCCTGCGCATTGTTTGTCGTTGACGCCTCGGAAGCCTGTTCCTTTTCATTTGAAGATTCTGACGTTATCTTCTCACTTTTAGATGCAGGCTTGGACTCCGCGTTGCTGTTTCCGCAAGCCATAAGACCTATGCTCATTAACAATACTATAATCAGAGTTAATACGATCTTAGTTTGTTGACTTATGACTGATTTTGATTGTTGACCTTTATCGGATTTCACATTTCCTTCTGAAATCCGATTTGCATTTCCATTCATCTTTTCTTTAATACTATTCATTATATATTCACCCCTTAGATGTACATTATGTTTCGTGTTTTGTTGGATTTTGTTTCTCTCATTCATTATGTTCGTTGCATTCTATATTTGACTTATATAGTTCGCTCTATAGTCTATAGTTTGGTTTATAATTC
>CADBSP010000078.1 GCA_902797405.1 uncultured Eubacteriales bacterium
GCCTTCAGCCGACTCACTGTCTCCTTCATTTTTCTCGCCTTCTTCGGAACTGTTTTGTTCCTCGGCCTTCTCGCCTTCAGCTTGGGCAGCATCCTTAGCCCTAGGCTCGTTAATCTCTACCATCTCCATCACCTTGGCTCTAGCAAAGATATGAACTGCCTGAAGGCTTTCCTTTGTTTCCTCTCCTTCGGCTGTCTCAAATAGGTTAAGCATAACGTAGAAGTCTTCTCCGCTTCGACGTATTTCCCCAATTTGCATTTTTTCAATCCGGTGATTCTTATTGTCAGGCTCTATTGCCTCAACTTCCTTATATAAATCGGTCTCGGGACGGATGTATGTGAGAGCCAGATCGTTTCCGTTATTTCTCCTCTCCTGAAGGAACGAGAAGTATTCTATCATGGTGCGAACGAGTTCAGGTGTATAGTGAATGTTCTCCATGATGTCGTTCATATACCAAAGATCATCGTCGAACAAAATTGCCTTTGATAGTCCCGTCAGGCCATATTCTCTATCTTCGGTAAATTTGAGCTCGTAGATTTCCTCTATTTCTCCAATGTTGGGTCCATGGCTCCTATATGTTTTTATAGAAGCCTGCATGATGGTATCGTCCTTAAGGTCCAAAGGACTGGCTGTTGCTGCGGGAAG
The DNA here is from genome assembly GCA_902797405.1 of uncultured Eubacteriales bacterium. GTDB lineage: Bacteria > Bacillota > Clostridia > Peptostreptococcales > Anaerovoracaceae > Eubacterium_B. The sequence continues at coordinate 646 of CADBSP010000078.1, forward strand.
CGGAGCATTTCCGTTTGGCGGTACCCCGTGAGACGCAATGCCATTCTGCGTTGGGCTGTTTGTGATTCCGGGTTCAGTATAAAGATTGGGGTTATCGTCCGGTCTAAAGAACCACATCCAAAGCAGCACTGCGCCGATTAGCGCTAAAAGGGCAAGTATGCTGAATACAGTTCCTCTGGAAATTCTGCCGCTTTTTTTGGGAGATTCTGTGGTCTCGGATGCTTTTTTGTTTTCATCGTCTGAGACTTTACCTGCCTCATAGTTATCGCCACCGGAATTCGTAGATTCCACAACTCTATTTATCAAAGCCTCCGCTGCAGCTAAATGCTCATCGGTTACAGTTCCTCTTGCAGATGTTCGTGTTGTTGCGGTTCCAGGTGTGGCTGTTGTCGCTGTTGCGGCGGTTGCAGTTCCATGTGTGGCTGTTGTGGCTGTCGCAGTTTCAGTTGCCACTTCAGTTGGTGTTTCTGTTGCAGTTCCATGTGTGGCTGTTGTCGATGCCGCAGTTCCTGTTGCGGCTTCAGTTGTAGCTGTTGTTACTGTTGCAGTTACGTTTCCTGTTGTTACCTCAGTTGTTGTTGCTGTTGCATCTTCAGTTGTAACTGCTGCGGATTGCGCTGTAGTTGCTTCTATACCTTCTGATTTGGGGGCATATATTTTTCTCTGAGTAAAAGCCTTGGCCGCTTCCTGAACAGGTATTGATTTCTCGATGCGTCCAATACTCAGTCCTGCAAACATCTGATCCAGATAATCTAATGCGGCCTGCGCTTCCTCCTCAACGGACTTATTTATGCCAAATGCGCCAACGACGGGCGCAGCCATCGAAGCTGCAACCGGTGTAGGCGTTTGTCCTACAGCCGGTGTAGGCTCGACATTTGGTGCAGGTGCAGATCCGACAACCGGTGCCGGCTCGACTTTTGTTGCAGGTGCAGATTCGACAACCGGTGCCGGCTCTACGGCTGTCGCCTGCTCGGGTTCTATCGTGGGCACCAAAACTTTGACGGTTGCACCGCATTTTCTACAAAACCTATCATTATCCTTCAGAACGTTTCCGCATTTAGTGCAAAACAAAATAGCCCCCAGAAAACATATGTAATTTAGGCAATAAAAAATCAATAATATTTTACTACAAAACATACTTTCGGGCAAGAAAGGTGATATAATCATCCCATGAGTTTGAATAGTTTTGGAGATTTGCTTATGGATAAAAATCAAAATTACACCAGCCCACTTTCCGAGCGTTATCCTAGTCAGGACATGAAATATATCTTCTCTCCGGAGAAGAAGTTTAGAACATGGAGAAAGCTTTGGATTGCCTTGGCTGAGTCAGAAAAAGAGCTTGGTCTGGATATAACAGATGATCAAATTGCAGAACTTAGGGAGAACCAAGACAACATAAATTATGATGTCGCAAAGGCCAGGGAGAAGGAAGTTCGCCACGATGTGATGAGTCATGTCTATGCCTACGGTCAGCAGTGTCCGACTGCCAAGGGAATAATCCACCTTGGAGCAACGTCTTGCTACGTTGGAGACAATACGGATATTATTTTGATGGCAGAGGGACTGGACCTCATTAAGACGAAATTGGTTAATGCCATAGCCCAGCTAGCAAAGTTCGCGAGCGAATATAAGGATCTCCCGACCCTTGGATTTACGCATTATCAGGCGGCGCAGCCAACCACGGTCGGGAAGAGAGCAACTCTATGGATTCAGGACCTCGTTATGGATTTAGAGGATTTGGAATATGTTCGCTCCTCCCTCCGCATGCGTGGTGCGAAGGGAACAACGGGCACCCAGGCTTCCTTTATGGAACTCTTTGATGGAAACGAGGAAAAGTGCAGGAGGCTGGACGGCATGATAGCTGAGAAGATGGGCTTTGCTCCCGAATCTGAAGGGGCTTCCGGAGTCTATCCTGTGACAGGGCAAACCTATTCCAGAAAAGTTGACAGCAGAGTCCTTAATGTTCTGTCCGGGATTGCGCAGTCAGCTCACAAATTCAGCAACGACATCAGACTGCTTCAGCACATGAAGGAGATGGAGGAGCCCTTCGAAAAGAACCAAATTGGCTCATCCGCAATGGCATACAAGAGAAATCCAATGCGCTCCGAGCGTATGGCGTCTCTCGCAAACTACGTTATGAGCGACTCCATGAATCCTCAGATTACTGCGGCAACTCAGTGGTTCGAGCGCACGCTGGACGACTCCGCAAACAAGAGAATCGCAGTTAGCGAGGCCTTCCTGGCTACGGACAGCATTCTGGAACTATATATCAATATTACTTCTGGCCTGGTTGTCTATCCGGAAGTCATTCGCCAGCACCTTATGGCAGAGCTTCCTTTTATGGCAACGGAGAACATTATAATGGATGCTGTTAAGGCAGGCGGTGACAGGCAGGAGCTTCATGAGAGAATCCGCCAACACTCCATGGAGGCGGCAAAGGTCGTGAAGGAAAAGGGTCTTCCAAACGATTTGATCGAGAGGGTTTCACGGGATTCTCTTTTCGGAGTGTCCGAGGAGGCTTTGATGGAGACGCTTAAGCCCGAGAACTATGTGGGTCGTGCGCCATCCCAGGTCACAGAATTCCTGGAAAACGTTGTTGAACCAATATTGTCAAAATACGATGAACTGTTGGGTGTAGAAGCAGAAATAAATGTATAGCGATAAATAAATAGATAATAACGTTAGATAATAAAGTTAGACAGTGAAGTTTGATAATGAAGCTAGATAATAATGTTAGACAGTGAAGTTAGACATTTAATTGCTAAGAGCAATTATTAAATATCAAAAAAAGGAAATAAGTTAACTATATTGAAAGAAGGAATAAAATGTATAAGGAAGCTTTAAGACCCGCTTGGGTAGAAGTAGATTTAGGGAAACTAGATCGCAATATTAAAAACATAATCGCCAAGGCCAACGAGACCGCTCCCGAAGGAACCTCTCGCGAAGTCATTGGCGTAATCAAAGCCGACGCCTACGGGCACGGCGCTGTAAGATGTGCTGAAGTTCTAAGGCGTAACGGGGTAAAAACCTTTGCAATTGCAACGCTTCACGAAGCAATTGAGCTCAGAGAAGCGGGAGCAAAGGAGGAGATTATCATGTTGGGCCTCACTCCCGATATGTACGCGGATACCTTGGTTGAATATGATATCACTCCAACGGTATGTAGCTCCAGAAACGCTGAGGCTATTAGCGATGCTGCAGCAAAGGCAGGAAAAACTGTTCATGGTCTAATTGCGATTGACACAGGAATGGGAAGGATTGGCTATGTTGCCGCGGATCCTGCGTCAGATGCAACGACTGGTGGAGCTACTGCAAAAGTCGATGGTGCAGATGCCGGAGCTGTTGCAAAAGTCGATGGCGCAGATGCCGAAACAAATGATTTGACCTTTGGTCTTTATGAGGGTGACGGCGTGACCAGTAATGAAGCTGCGATTTCCGACATCAAAAAAATCGCTGAGCTCAGCAATTTCAAGATCAAGGGACTGTTCTCCCATATGGCCACCGCGGATGCCTTTGATAAAAGGTTCTCTAAGCTTCAGGCTGCCAGATATCAACGATTCTATTCGGAGCTTATCGCAGCAGGAGTTGATATCCCTAATCGCACATTGGCGAACAGCGCATCCATCATGGAAATTCCGGATGTTCACTTTGATATGGTTCGTCCCGGAATCATCCTCTACGGATGCTATCCTTCCGACGAAGTGGATACAAAAGAGATTGACCTGGAACCTGTTATGTCCGTTAAGGCAAATATCGTTTTGCTTAAGGATGTGCCTGTTGGTGCTTCCTGCGGATATGGTCGCAGATTTATTGCCGAGCGTCCATCCAAGATTGCAACGCTGGCTCTCGGCTATGCAGACGGATATCCCAGACCTTATTCACAGCATGCCAAGGCAATTGTAAATGGTGTTGTCTGCCCGATTGCAGGTAATATCTGCATGGATCAGTGCATGGTCGATGTGACAGATGTCCCTGATGTTAAGGAAGGCGACGAAGTAATTCTCATGGGAACCGACGGCGTCAATACAATCCTGGCGGACGATATCGGCTCAGCCACAGGCACGATTAATTACGAAATCTGCTGTGCCTTTGGTCAGCGTCTCCCAAAGGTTTATATTGAGTAAATAGTGTATTACTCCGCAATAGCACTTTAGAATTAGTTACTTAGAAATAAAAACCATCCCCGCGTCCAACGCGGGGTTTTGCTATATAATTAGGACGGTTCAGTTTCGAACCGTCCTTTACCCATGGGCCGAAGCCTTTAGTTCGATGCCCACAGCTAATTGCCATTTATTTATCATAAAACTGTGGGCAGAGGCTCTTTTTTTGACGATGCCCATGGGCATCGTGTTTTTTTGGTCGATGCCCACAGTCCTCACTATTTTATTTCTCTCTCAGTTTCGCTGCGAGGGCATGACCCGATAGCCCTTCTCCCTCTGCAAGCCTGCGAACGACAGGCGCGATTTCTTCGCTCCCCTCATCCGTCATATATTGATAGGCACAAGTCTTCAGGAACGTTCCAACCCAGAGCCCTCCTGTATAGCGGGATGCCCTAACTGTTGGAAGCGTATGGTTTGGTCCTGAAGCATAATCCCCAAATACCTCTGCAGTGTTTTGCCCGATGAACAAAGATCCATAATTCCTGAGTTTGTTCATGAGATACTCAACCTTTTCCGAATAAGAATTGTCCTCGAAGGATTCGCCGGAAAGTCCAACCTTATTAATGTCCGGTGTTTCCGGCACCATGTTTAGCTCCAAGTGTTCGGGCGCAAGCTTATTTGAATATTCAATTGCTTCATCAAAGGATTCAGCTATCAAAACTTCGCCGTTGTTCTCCCATGAGACGCGAGCAATGTCTACGGTCGCAAGCGATTCGAGTTCCTTTTCCACGGCATCCATTACGGCATGAGCAAAGTCTTCTGCCTTTTTATTATTTTCAATATTTAACTCAATATCATTGTTTAAGTCACCGGCATTCGCCCCATCAGTATTAGATTCGTCGTAATCTTCTTTATCGCTTCTTATTCTTTCACTTCTTTCAACTTTGGATTTTACGCTCGTATCATTCACGGCAATCAAAATCGACTTCGCATTAACATCGTGTTCTGCCTGTGCCAATAAGTCCGCAGCGACTATTTCAGGCGACCCGGAGCCATCTGCGATTATGAGAACTTCGCTCGGCCCGGCAACAAAGTCAATTCCGACCTGACCATAGCACTGGCGCTTGGCTTCGGCAACATATTTATTTCCCGGTCCAACAATTAAGTCAACCGGCTCAATTGATTCCGTTCCATAGGCCGCAGCTGCTATAGCCTGGGTTCCTCCGATTGCATAGATTTCGTCTGCTCCTGCTATATCCATTGCAACCAGAGTTTTTGGATTGATCCTATTCGTTCCCTTTTCAACTGGAGAGCACGCGATTACTCGACCTACCCCTGCTTCCTTTGCCGGAATAATGAGCATGAGCGCCGTGGAATATAGCGGATAATTCCCCCCGGGAACATAACAAAGACAAGAATCAATTGGGATTATGCGGTGCCCTAGATATATACCTTTCTTAGGGCTAAAATCATGCACTTCCTGCATGCTCATTTTCTGGGCTTCAGCAAAGGCCAGGATATTCATGGCCGCCTGTGCCATGTCCTTTATCGATGCCGGGTCAACCTCTTTATATGCTTCCTGAATTTCTTCGGGCGTAACCCTAAGCCCCAGATTCTCCAATCTTCTGGTGGATCCATCAAATCTCTCCGTGTACTCCCAAAGAGCTTCATCTTTTCTTTGACGAACGTCTTCAATAATCTTTGAGACTGCACTCATGGTTTCCAAATCTATTGAAGTATCTCTTTCAATCGCCTTTTTTACAAATTCCATACTATTACCTTTGCTTTGCTCCTCATTTTACTTGATGCAACTCTTTTCACCAGTCGCATTTTTTAACTTCCTTTTTTTAATTCATTTTTTCAATATATATTCTCAAATTGCACTGATAGCAATCCTTCTCTTCTTTTTTTTCATTCTCTTATTGCAAATTATTGATTTTGGTATTTATTGCTTTATTCCTAACTTTGCTTCTCTCTAGTATAAATAGAATTATAAATTCTTTCTCCTTGTTTTGCAAAAGGACGGCCTCCATCGGAAACCGTCCTTTATAAAAATTGATCTAGGCTTTCGCTTAGTTTTGCGGGTACGATTTAAGAACCCACGAATCTTCATTAGAGCTTATTCTGCTACGTAAGGCAGCAGTGCTACGATTCTGGCTCTCTTTACAGCGGTTGTAATGTCGCGCTGATGAATTGCACAAGCACCTGTGACTCTTCTTGGAAGGATTTTACCTCTCTCGGTAATAAACTTTTTAAGCTTTTCTGTATCCTTGTAGTCTATAGTCTCAGTGCTGTCAGCACAGAACTGGCATACTTTTTTTCTTCTCATGCCGCCTGTAGGTCTTCTTTTTTCAGCCATGATATCTCCTTTCTTAGCTCCGACGCAATCTATAACGCGTCAGGCATATTTTAGAACGGGACATCCTCGTCGATCGTCTGGAAGGAGTCAGGCATTTCGGCCTCAAATCCATCCGGTTCCGGAGAACCTGTGTCGAAGGATAAGGATGCTTCCTGTGGGGCACTGTAACTCTGCTGAGCAGGAGCCGGTGCACTTGGTGCGGAATATCCGCCTGCGCCGGAACCGGCTTCTTTACGGTCTCCCCATTCCAGGAATTCGACTCTATCAGCAATTACGTCAGTGGTGTAGACGGTCTTTCCGTCCTTATCCTGGTATGATCCCGTTTGGATTCTTCCCTGGATTCCCACCATTCTTCCTTTAGCAAGGTACCTTTCGCAGTTCTCAGCCTGCTTTCCGAATACCGTTATTCTGATGAAGTCCGTCTCCCTATCTTTCCCTGAACGAACAGGTCTATCTACTGCCAGGCTGAACTTTGCTACAGCCATCTGGGATCCTGATGTATATCTAAGTTCCGGGTCTCTGGTTAATCTTCCGATCAAAATTACGCTATTCATATCTTTACCTCTCTGTCTTCTAGGACTTATGCTTCCTTGCTGATAATGATGTGCCTCATATAGTCATCAGAAATCTTAAGTCTTCTGTCAAGCTCCAGTGGCAATGTTGGTTCAGCTTGGAACTGAATCACTGCATAGAATCCTTCGGACTTCTTCTGGATTGGATAAGCCAATCTTCTGAGTCCCCAGACATCTACGTCGCCTACTGTTCCGTTTTCAGAAGAGATAATCTCTTTGACTCTTTCCACGGCGGCATCCTTTTTATCATCTTCCAATGTCGGATCGATGACGAACAGGACTTCGTAGTTATTCATTCGTTTCACCTCCCTATGGTCTTAATGGCGCAGCTCTCATACTGCGCAGAGA
>CADBSP010000079.1 GCA_902797405.1 uncultured Eubacteriales bacterium
AAAGAAGAACAGATTTCGAGGTGCAGAAATCAAAAAACGAAATCTGCACCGGCGCAAAATTCAAAAACTGGGTTTTGCACCTCAGAAAAGATAATATGAATAGGCAAATCAAAAGCAAAGGCAAGTTTGTAAAGAAGAAAAGGTACATATATGAAAGTTGATGTTTTAGTTGCGGAGATAGGATCGACAACGACGGTTGTAAATGCGTTTACAGGTCTCGATACAGACAATCCCGTTTTCTGGGGACAGGGTCAGGCACCCACCTCGGTTTTAGAAGGTGATGTCAGGGTCGGTCTCCAGGGTGCAATAGACGATCTCTGCAGGAAAAAAGGCATTGATAAATTGGAATATGGAGAGATGCTTGCAACGTCTTCAGCAGCCGGTGGCCTAAAGATGACGGTCCACGGTCTTGTCTACGACATGACCGCCAAGGCCGCCAAAGAGGCGGCCTTGGGCGCAGGCGGCATCATCCACTACGTTACTGCCGGCCGCCTGCGCCGGACCGACGTAGCCAAGATTAAAGAAATAAACCCGAACCTTATTCTGATAGCGGGGGGAGTTGACTACGGTGAAAGAGAAACAGCCCTGGACAATGCGGAACTGATTCGCGCCATGGGACTAAACACCCCGATAATCTATGCAGGAAACATAGAAAACCAGGAGGAGATGAAGCTAATCTTTGATGAAGAAAGCGGTCAGAAACTCTACCTGGTAGATAACGTCTATCCCAAGATAGATGAGCTCAACGTAGAGCCTTGTAGAAAGGTAATACAGGACGCATTCGAACAGCATATAACAAATGCCCCGGGAATGGAGCACGTCCGTGACATGGTAAGCGGCCCAATAATTCCAACCCCGGGCGCAGTAATGGAAGCAACGAAGGTTCTTTACGACTGCCTAGGCGACCTTATAGTTCTGGACGTCGGTGGAGCAACAACAGACCTTCACTCCGTAGCAGTGGAGTCGGATAAAGTTGCTCGCCTTATGACAGCACCGGAACCAAAGGCCAAGCGTACCGTAGAAGGAGACCTGGGGGTCTACGTTAACAGGATGAAGGTAATCGAATCCATCGGAGAAGAAAAACTCCGTGAAAAATGCCGGAAGGCAGGAATCGACATGGACTCCGTTCTGGAAACCTATATCGCAATCCCAAAGACGGAAGAAGAGATTAAGTTCGTTGAGATGTTAACGGAGGAGGCCGTCCTAAAAGCAACAGACCGTCATGCAGGTGCGCTTCGTTATATTTATGGTCCGTCAGGGAGAACCACCATCGCAGAGGGAAAGGATTTGACCCAGGTAAAGTACATCGTTGGAACCGGCGGTGCACTCACCAGGCTTCCTCACAGAGTTGAAATCATGAAGGAAATAGCGCAGCACAACGACACAGGACTTAAGCTCTTCCCGACAGAGCACGCTAAGATTTTGGTGGACAACGACTACATAATGGCGTCATTGGGCGTGCTATCCAAGAACTACAGAGAAGCCGCCATCAAACTTATGGAGCAGAGCCTCAACTTCAAATTCCCTAAGAAGAAGGAACAGAGAAGCTTCAGTGGGCTTTCCAAAGCCTTGATGGAGGCGGAAATGCTAGCAGAAGAAGCCGACAGAAAAGAAGCGGAATATCAGCATCACCTGGATGAAGTTGAAAAAGAAGGCTACGACATGTCTGAGTGGAGAAAACCGCAGGAGGTTGTTACCGATCCCGAAGAACTCGCTAGGGAAATTGAAAAAGCCCGCGCGGAATCCGGGGCAGGAAATGATAGCAAAGAAAAATCAGCAATAAGATCCGGCGAAGGGCTCCAGGGCAAGTGGTCAGACAATGCTAAATCAGACAGGGAAAGCCCAAACGAAGAAGCAAAAAAAGATCCTAGAGACAGCCTTGGATGCAATAAAGAGTGCAACTTATGCATGCGCATCCATTGCCCACACAGGAGAGTAAATTGCTAAACTGCGCGCAACAAAAGGTTTTATTGCTAACCGCACACGAAAAGTAAATTGCAAAACCGCGCATACAAAAGAGCCAATTGCTAAGAGTCAACGAGTAAAGGAGAAATCATGTATCCAAAATTAGTAATAGATTTAAATAAGCTGAAACAAAACCTGGATGCTGTATCTGAAATCACCAAAGATCACGGAAACTGCACCTTGGCCGTTGTAACAAAAGTACTTTGTGCCGACCATAAAGTTGCAGAGTTAATAGCAAATCATCCAAAGGTGGATTTCATCGCCGACTCCAGAATCCAGAACATCGCCAGCTACACCGATCTGGCCCACGAAAAAGGAAAGAAAACTTTGCTCCTAAGGATTCCTATGCAAAGTGAACTTGCGGATGTAATCAGATACGTGGATCTTTGCCAGATAAGTGAAATATCCACCATTCGCCTCTTAAACCAGGAAGCGGAGAAGGCAGGCAAAATCCAGAAGATAATAATGATGATAGACCTGGGCGATTTGAGAGAAGGATTCTTCTTTAAGGATAGAGCACTGATTCACGAGGCTGTGAAGGAAATCCTGGAGATGAAGAACATCGAGCTCTTTGGAATAAGTGTAAACCTGACCTGCTATGGTGCCATTATTCCAAAGAACGACAACCTCAGCGTCCTTGTTGAAATCGCAGAAGAAATAGAAAAGGAACACGGAATAAAGTTAAATATCGTATCCGGCGGAAACTCCAGCTCCATTTATTTGGTGGATAGAGGAGAACTTCCAAACGGCATAAACAATCTAAGACTTGGTGAAGCCTTTGCATTCGGGACCGAATGTGCATATGGCGACAGACTTCCGGGAACCACGGGAGAAGCATTCATATTGGAAGCAGAAATCGTAGAACTAAAGAACAAGCCATCGCTTCCTATTGGGGAATCCGGAAAGGACGCATTCGGAAACAGTCCTGTATTCGAGGATCGTGGCCCCATGGATCGCGCAATCATAGCAATAGGAAAACAAGACGTGGATCTGGAGAAGATCGTTCCTGTTGACGAAAGAATAGAGATAATGGGAGGAAGCTCTGACCACATCATCCTGGACGTAACCAATTGCAAAGAAGATAACGGCGGTAAATACAAAGTCGGAGACATCGTTAGGTTCACGCTGTTCTATCCTGCGCTACTCAGCCTAACGACCAGCAAATATGTAGAAAGAGAATATGTATAATCCATAATAATTATCAAACGAACAGAAACACTACCCACAGAAACATGAGCGCACACAATCCTTAATTTTCCTAAAGTTTAAGGCGTTTACCTTGACACCCGTCCTTCCCGAAGCGTACAATAACATCAACTATTGGGAAGACGTGGAAGCGAAGGGGATTCTAAAAAAGAACGCTCTCACGTAAAGAAAAGGGGTAGGGGAGATGTTTCAGAAAAGAAACAAGTATATTTTCTCGTATCAAAAAAAACGGCGGGCAGCTACTATAAAGAAGGTGCTCACCGTTATTTTAGTGTTTTTTGCTTTGATAATAGCCTTCTTTGCCGCCTTTGCCATTTATAATTCGAAGATACATATCGACTTAACAAGTGAAAGAAACGTTGAGGTGAATACGCCTGCTACCGCCAGCCAATTCATAGAGGGTATCGGAAACGGACGACTAGTAGAAGATGCACACATCGATACATCGTCAGTAGGGAGAAAGGATTGCACAGTCAAAATCAAGGTGGGAGAGGACATCAGGGACTATACCTTCCAAGTAAACGTGATTGACACCCAGGCCCCGCTGATAACAGTAGCAGAAGGAGAAATGAATCTTTTGATAGGAACTCCTTTCGATGCCCTTAGTAAGGCTGAGGCAACGGACAATTCCAAGGAAACCATTCCGATTACCCTGGAAGGTGAATACAATCCAAATGCTCCGGGATCCCAGGTTGTTACCCTTGTGGCAACGGATTCCTCCGGAAACACCTCGCGTCAGAATATAAACATCAACGTCGTTGACATCACAAACAATATGCCTAATATGACTTTCTTAACGACTACTGGCCACCAGGCAGAAGTTAAAGATGGAATTCTTTATGTGGACGGAATCCTAATAGTAAATAAAACATTCGGACTTCCCGAAAGTTATGGTAGCGGGCTGGATGCCACCACTGAGGAAGCGTTTTATAGAATGGCCAATGCAGCATGGTCGCAGGGAATCTTGCTTGACATAGTGACAGAATACAGATCCTATGGAGAACAGGCCAGGCTTTACGACTATTATATAGAAGTGGAGCATCAGTCCGAGGAAAATACCACAGCGACTAAACCAGGACATTCAGAGCATCAATCAGGCTTCGCCATAGACGCAAACACTTTAAATCCTGGATTTGAAGACACTGAAGAAGGAATATGGCTTAACGCACACTGCGCCGAATACGGTTTCATTATTAGATATCCGGCCGATAAGGTTGATAAGACGGGGTATAAATTCGAGCCTTGGCATATCCGTTATGTGGGAACGGACCTGGCATCAAAGCTATATAAGGACGGAAAGTGGACAACGCTTGAAGAATACTTCGGTATCCCGAGCTATTATCTGAATTAAAACATTTGAAATACCATCAGGATGGGGTTGTAGTCATATAGCAGACTGGCAATCTCACTCTGTCTGATACCATTTACGATCGGGGAAATTGCCCGTGGATCAGCAAAGCTTAATAGTGGGAA
>CADBSP010000080.1 GCA_902797405.1 uncultured Eubacteriales bacterium
GCATATCTCTAGGTTGGTTCAAAACCAGAAAGGCGGATTCACCTTTGCGGGAGGTTCTGTAGAAGAGGAACTGGAGGAGGCTAGAAGACACCTTGCAGCCTCTTATGGGATGTCTCAGGCTACCCTTGCAGGTGGTATCATCATCACCTTCACCAATGAGATTCTGGATCTGATAGTTGGGTAAAAAAGTCAACCTACAACATGGGTTGTAGGTTGATATACATTAGGGACGGACTGATGACATTGTTTTACGTTGATAAGTTAGATGTGCATTATTGAGAGAATACTATAAAAATGTATAATATCATTATACAGAGCCAATGAGAAGTAAAACTGCAAGAGGCGAGCGTCGGGTAGGAAAATAAGTGTGCTGTTGACCATATATGTATGGAATAAATTGTGCAAAAAAAGAGAGAGGTTAGATACGTGGATGATCAAAAAAGAAGTCGTTTAGCATTTAAGACTAGGGGGGACTCCTCACCAAATGGTAAGGCGAGGGTTTACTATTGCGGTCACCAAAAAGACTTTGAGAAGTTCTTTGATGTAATAGCAGATGATATATTGGCACAGCAAAATGTGGTTATTTGGTATACGCAAGAGCAAAGAGATGACGATGTGCCAGATATCATTGCTTTATCACAAATGCAATTGTTTGTTGTTCCTGTTACCAAAAGGTTTCTACAAGAGAGCTCGCAATGCAATATATTGGAGCTAGAATTTGCCAAGGAACAGAATATCCCGATTCTGTACATAATAGTAGAGCAAGGTATAGATGGCATTTTTGCAGAGAGGATTGGTGAGCTTCAATATATAAGCAAAGTAGACTCTGACCCTACATCAATACCATACATGGAGAAACTAAATAATTATTTAGATGCAGTTCTTGTTGGCGATAAATTATCAGCACAAATAAAGGATGCATTCGACGCGTACATTTTTCTTAGTTACAGAAAAAAGGATAGGGAAGCGGCACAAGAACTTATGAAGCTAATCCATAAAAAAGACTTCTGCAGGAAAATAGCAATCTGGTATGACGAGTTTTTGATCCCAGGCGAAAACTTCAATGAAGCAATTGAAAAGGCATTAGACAGAAGTGACCTCTTTGCCATGGTTGTTACGCCAAATTTGATAAACGATGAAAACTACGTAATGCGTAAAGAATACCCCATGGCTGTTGATAAAGAGAAACCAATTTTACCAGTTGAAATGGTGGCAACAGATAGCGAGAAGTTGAAGTCTTGTTATGCTGGCATTCCTACGATTCTAACCTTTGATAAGAAAGAAAAACTGCATGATGTATTAGTCAACGCTCTGCCAATCGCTTTGCAAACAGATGAAGAAAACTTACAACATACTTATTTTGTTGGACTTGCTTATTTGTTGGGAATTGATGTAGAACTTAATAAGGATTATGGGATTGAGATGATTACAGAGTCGGCAAATGCTGGACTTTGTGCTGCGATAAAGAAAATGGCTGAGATGTATTATTACGGAAATAGTGTTTCGCGTGACTATACTGAAGCTATAGAATGGCAAAGGAAACTCGTAGATATTTATTCTAAAAGCGCGGAGGAAACAAGAGACGAGGCAGATGTTTTTGTAACGCTCAAAGAAGTGGTGGCGCTTGGAGACATGCTATATCAAGCAGCGCGCTTAGATGAAGCTATGGATATATTTGAGAGGGCGTGTAGGGTCGGTAAGGTTTTGGCTTTCGGGACAATAGATAAAGGTGTTGTGAATAAAATGAAAACACTCTTTAAAAAGTATAGTGGGCGTAGTGAGTATTATGAGGATTCTTTGTATTATCTATGCTATTCAATAAAAATGTTACTCATAATACATGGTGAGGTTGGCATAGAATACAGCAATGAATTAAACCGTAATGCGTCATGGGTTACAGTTTTAACCGAAAACTATGGTGAAGACAAGAGTAGTGCTATTAGTTTGGAAATACAAGAAAGAGTAGGCCTTAATAATCTTGAATACGGTAATTTAGAACAAGCAGAGACTATATTCAATAAAACGTTGGAAGGATGGAGAAACTTAGCTGAGAAAAACAATGAATATGGGTATAAGTACCGCCTTGTCACCGCATATATATATTTAAGTGAGATTGATAATGCGCGTAATAATTATATGGACTCGTTTAATCATCTAGATGATGCTTTAGAGGTATTGCGTCAACTGTACGGAGAGTATCCCGACAAAGAAGAAGTGCTGTTCAAGACAATTGAAGTGGATTATCGCAAGGGAAAGGCATGTATGTTGTTGGGGGACGAAGAAGCTGCAAGATACTATGCAGAACGTACAAATAAAAATACTAGACGCGGAGAAGAAGAAGGCTTTGTAAATGAACTTAAGAAGATCAAAGGGCTCAACCTTCTTGTGCTCGGCGATATAGAGTCTGAACAAAAAAAGATTGACTGTTACACGGAGGCGTACTCTGTATTATCGACAATAGCTGACAACTCATTATTAAGGGAAGATGCTATTAATGCTGCTGAAGCTTGCAATAAATTGGGGACTCTGAACTATCTAAAGGAAGACTATGAACAAGCAGATGAATGGTTTAAAAAAGCGAAGGGATATATGGAAGTTACGGTTCAATTATCAAAATCAATTCGCGATGTAAGGTTGATGGCAGATTGTTACGAGAATATCTTTAGGACATCCATCAAGCGAAATAGGAGTGATGAGGCAAAAGAATACTATGAAAAAGCGCGATTTTCTAGGAAATCACTGGCCACAAGCACAAATGCGTCATATGATATCAATAAGCTAATAGAACTAGAACGCTTCAGGAGAAATGAAACTATTCCAAAAGACGTTCAAGAGAACGCATTAGGGGCTTATGTTATGGAAAAGGCGGGTGAGATAGAACTAGATGAACAAGGTTTGCTTGATGAAGTTAAGACCAAAATGGCTGAAATAGTCAATGAGTTTTGGAAGGCATACATGTTTTTTAAAAGGCGGCAGGAGGTGGGAGAACTCTCGCTCATACTTTCAAAGAAACGTGAGGGGGAGATCAACTTATACCACATACATAAAATTGCAAATGAGATTTTAAATAATCTTGAGCCGTATTTTAAATATGATGAAATTGCTATGCTAGTTCTTTCGTTCTGCTCTTACTATGAATTAATTAATGTTAAACGCGTAATAGGGGGAAAGAATAAGGCTATTGAAGACTTTCGAACTTTCTTTAGGTGCTTGCCATTTTGGGATAGGCCGTTATCGGAAATTGATTATTTGGGAGAATGGGTCCTGATGTACAAGTGGGTAAGTGCATAACGGAACGAGGAAATGCGTAGATGGTTTGAAACGCAACTATTGGTTATGGAAAACGACTATAATAAACGTAAGGCAGATGAGCTCTCTTTTATCAAAGAGAATAAAAGCGTGTATTGGTGGCATGAAGTGCCGTTTTAGAGGGTTCCCTATGAATAAGATTACATACTTCCATATTGCCATCCAGAAGTAGATGTGATAACAGGTGCATTCAGTGGTTTTTCCGGCCCCAGTAACCCATAGGGCTTAATGGGTTCTACGCCATATGCACTAAAGACGCATTGAAATTACAGTGGGCGTGGGACATTTCATTCCCTGCGCCAGCTCAACGAAAAGATGCCCACGGTGGCATCTTTTTCGTGGAAAGGTCAATGAAGGAATCGGACCCGGGGGGTTGGGAGACCTAATCCCATATTGTTGCGGGAATAAAAACAGAAGGCGGGGCTTTTTGTTTCTGAAGCACAGTTTTAAGGGGTGGAAATGAGTGAAATATCCAATAATATTGACCGCATAAAAATGTAATGTTATTATGCACGCAAGAAGCCGATAGCATTTAGCAGAGTTTTATTCCAAAAGATATGATTCGAATACTAATGTGCGACGACGAGCCTGAAGTGCTCAGGGAGTACGAGGCTAGAATTAATAAGCTCGGAGAAAAGCACGGTCTTGATTTAAGCGTTAAAACCTTTAACTGCGCGGACCAGCTTTTCTTTTATATGGAAGATGTTAATGCAGTTGTTGACATTGTCTTTTTAGATATCAGCATGCCCGAAACCGATGGAATTACAGCGGCAGTTAAACTTAGGAAGAATGGTTATAAGGGCGAGATTATTTTCTTAACCAAACAAAGCGATAAGGCAATAAAGGGCTACGATGTTCAGGCATATCATTTTATCGTTAAAGCCGGGGAAGATGACCCCAGCTTTGAAAGAATCTTTATAAATGTGGCAAGCCACGTCCAGAATAAAACTGCAGAATATATAACCTTTCAGGGAATAGGAGAGTCACGGAACATAGCTATAAGGGACATTGCATATTTTTCCGTTAACAGAAGAATCGTTTCCGTCCATTATGGGAAGGAAAGCTTTGAGTTCTATTCCACCATGGAGAAGGTAGAATCGGTTATGCTGGAATACGGCTTCATAAGAGCCCAAAGATCCTATCTGGTCAATCCGGACTATATTCGTGACTTCACTGCAGAAAGCATTACCATGCATGATGGAGAAATAATTTCTCTTTCCAGAAAAAACAGCAAACAAATCCGCGAAGCAATCAACAGAAAAAGGTCAGTATAGTGATGAGGGGAATGATCAAAGCAAACCTAAAGAGTAACTCAATTGGCAGAGCTTGGGTGCTTATGCTCCTTTGTTTTGCCTTGGTTTTAATTCCTGTAACAAAGGTTTACGGCGACGAGTGTCCTGAAGGGGGAGACCACGACTATGAAGTGGAGCTTGTGCAGCAGGCCACCAATACGGAGGATGGCCTAAGAACCTATACCTGCAAGAAATGCGGGTATTCCTATGATGAGGTCATAGAAAACTTTGGCCACCAGTGGAGTGAGTGGACCGTAACGGACGAGCCTCAGTGCCAGGTAACAGGAGTGGAGGAGAGGCACTGCACCAAATGCGACGGAATGGAGCAAAGATCCATTGACAGCCTGGGCCACCAGTGGGGTGAATGGGTTGAAGAAGGCGATAAGGAAGTTAGAACCTGTTTAAGAGATCCAAGCCACACTCAGGAGAGAGAGATTATCATTGTAACCGAGACAGAGGTTGTACTAGAAGAGGAGCCTCAGGAGGAAGTGATTGAGAAGCCTGAGGAGGAGGCTGCTGCTGCCCAGGAAGAAAGTAAGCAGGAGCCTAAACCTGAGGAAGTAATAGAGCTTGAGGTCATAGAAGAGGTTCAACCTGAACTTGAAGAGGAAACGGAAGAAGACAGCGAGGATACCTTAGTAGCCATGATTAATACTACCGGTACACTTACAGAAGAAATTGAAGAGGCGAAAAGGCCTCCTAAAAGATCGTGGACAGAGGACTGGACCCCGGCAAATACTGCTGTAGCAACGGGAGGGGGTTTTGTTGTACTGGGTCTTGGAGCCTTATTGTTCACCGGTTATATTTCCCCATGGCTTTGGATTTTAGCCAAGCGCCGTAAGAAGAGAGAAGAAGCCCAAAGGAGAATGTACGCATGAATATGATTATGATAGTAGAGATAGTAATAATCGCTGCTTTTCTTTTGGCCGGACTCATAACATGGCTGGTTCTTCGCCATAAGCTGAAGGAATATGACGGAATGGGCCAGGTAAAAAGGATGGACGAGGAGGGGAAAGAGCCTCCAAGAATCGTTTTATGATCCCATTTCTGCA